>NZ_JCBCDA010000106.1:0-41504 GCF_059865615.1 Petrocella sp.
CAGGTTAAATAGACAAAATTAACTGATATTTTACTTATCTTCTTTTAATTTATTTTTATTTTTCCACATTATCCACAGATTATGCACACTATTGCTAACTAATTATCTTTATGTATGTAATATGTAAATATTCTGTTAAGAAATTATGAAGTTCAAGAGAATAAAAAAAGATCTCTAAGCTTTTTATACTTAGAGACCTTCCCTATTCATTAAAAGTATTAATTTTTAACTACAATATTAATGATTCTACCAGGAACATAGATTTCTTTAACAATAGACTGACCACGAATGACTTTCTCAACCGCTAACTTAGCCTTCTCAAGAACTGAATCTTTTGCCTCTTCAACACCAATGGTAACCGTTGCCTTAACCTTACCATTAACCTGTACGGGCATCTCTATCTCATCTTCTTTCATTTTTTCTGGATCTGCAACCGGCCATGTCTGGTCAAAAACCGTATTTTCTTCACCAATCACTTCCCATAATTCTTCTGCCATATGTGGGGCAAAAGGCGCTAAAAGGGTGATAAGGGTTTTTATGGTATCTAGGTCAACACCCTGATTATTCTTAGATTGATACATCAACTTATTGGTGTATTCCATAAAGGCAGATACCACCGTGTTCATATGGAATGAATCCATACGCTGTGTAACCTCATGAATCAATAAATGTCTTATTTTCTCAAGCTCAGGCGTTACTTTCACTTGACGGTCTTTGTTATCCATAACAAGGTTCCAAACCTTATTTATAAATCTATAAACACCTTCTATACCACGGTCATCCCACTCAGAATCCAATTCAGGTGGACCAACGAAAAGCTCGTAAAGTCTTAATGAGTCACAGCCATAGTTTTCCACCAAATCATCAGGAGAAACAACATTTCCTTTGGATTTGCTCATTTTTGCACCATTTTTACAAATCATCCCTTGATTGAACAATTGGGTAAATGGTTCTTCAAACTCGACTGCACCAATATCATAGAGAAACTTAGTATAGAATCTTGAATACAGTAGGTGTAAAACAGCATGTTCAATACCACCCACATACATATCGACCGGTAACCATGCTTTCATCTTTTCTTTTGAAACCAAAGCATCATTGTTGTTTACATCCACATAACGTAAAAAATACCATGAAGATCCTGCCCATTGAGGCATCGTATTTGTCTCACGTTTACCGGGTCCACCACATTCAGGACAGGTTGTATTAACCCACTCATGAATATCTGCAAGTGGTGATTCGCCTGTACCTGTTGGTTCATAGGATTCCACTTCAGGTAAAGCTACCGGTAGATCCTCTTCTTTTACAGGTACCGGACCGCATTTTGGACAATGTACGATTGGTATCGGTTCACCCCAATAGCGTTGTCTAGAGAATACCCAATCTCTAAGTTTATAATTCGTGGTTTTAACACCAATATTTTTTTCTTCTAAGTAATTTGCTACCACTTCTTTCGCCTGATCCGATGGTATACCATTAAACGTTTCTGAGTTAATCATAATACCGACATCGGAGTAGGCTTCAGCTAAATCGACTTCTACGCCATCCTTAGCGATTACTTGAACAATAGGCAGATCAAATTTTTTGGCAAATGCAAAGTCCCTTTCATCATGTGCCGGCACACACATGATGGCTCCTGTACCATAGTCCGCAAGAACATAGTCCGAAATCCAAATAGGTACTTTTTTGTGATTTAACGGATTGATAGCATAACTGCCAGTAAAAACACCTGTTTTTTCCTTTTCTTGTAAACGATCTACTGAGGATTTGAGGGATGCATTAAATACATACGCCTCTACTTCATGGTTATGCGTCTCTGCCGCTAGAGTCTTGACCAATTCATGTTCCGGAGCCAGTATCATAAAAGTGGCTCCATATAAGGTATCCGGTCTTGTCGTGAATACTTTTATCTTTTCATTATGACCTTCAACTTCAAAGTCCACTTCAGCGCCATGAGATTTTCCAATCCAATCCGATTGCATTTTTTTAACTTTGCTTGGCCAGTTCAGCTCATCCAGGTCATTTAACAGCCTTTCTGCATAAGCAGTAATCTTCAGCATCCATTGTCTAAGATTTTTCTTGGTTACTTCTGCGTCACAACGATCACACTTTCCATCTTTTACTTCTTCATTGGCCAATCCCGTCTTACAACTTGGACACCAATTAATCGGCATTTCCTTCTCATAAGCCAAGCCTTCTTTAAACATTTGTACAAAAATCCACTGGGTCCATTTATAAAAGTTTGGATCTGTGGTATTTACTTCATTATCCCAATTATAAACAGCACTGATTTCTTTTAACTGACGTTTGAAATTTTCTACGTTTTCAGCCGTTGCTTTTGCCGGGTGAACACCCATAGTGATTGCATAGTTCTCAGCAGGTAACCCAAAAGCGTCCCAACCCATGGGATGTAAGACATGATAACCTTGTAGGATTTTGTAGCGACTCCAAACATCACTAAGAACATAGCCACGCCAATGGCCTACATGTAAACCACTACCTGAAGGATATGGGAACATATCTAAGCAATAATAATTTTTCTTTTCTTCACTTGGTAAATTTATAGGGCTTGTCTCCCAATTTTTTCTCCATTTATTTTCTATTGTTTTATGGTTATACAATTTTGACATAATTGCCTCCCTTTTATTGAGTCTTTTTTAAGACTTACTTTCCATGCTTCTCTCATTAATTTATTATCGGGCTATAAGACTTTAAAACATATCGGTTATTCTCAACCGCAACGATTGTCCTATAGGCTCTTGTTGGTTGAAGATCACTATTATAAAGCGAAATGGTGACCAGATATGAATTATCCTCATTCATCTCAATACTGTAGATTTGAGGCTTTTCATTCCATTCAGTGTCCACTGCAGGCATAAGATAAAAGCCTTCTTCATAGACAATTTTTTCTTCTTCGAATGATTCATGATGCGATACAGTTTCACCAAAATACTTATACACAATTTCCTCTACCCTTTGTCCGGGAACATAAAGTATAAACTTAGATGTATCAAATCTTAACTCTTGATACTCATTTTGATAAATATATGATATTGCAAACTTTATACGGTCACTTCCAATAATACCTTCTGTCATATCTCTTTGACTAAAAAAAATATTATAATGAAATGTCTCAAGAAAACTCAAGAGTTGATCCTTAACGTCTTGATTCTCAATCGACTCCGGTGTTACATGTCCAATATCCGTCGTATCTTCGTCTGTTGGTTGTTCTTCTTCCACAGGTGATTGACCGTATAGATCGTCTGTGGTTGCAATACCATTCGTGCTTACGACCACATCCGTTTCAGAATATATGTCATTTGTAACTGTTTTTTTACAGCCTGTTCCTATAAGCACAAGTAAGAATATCAATCCTATTACAATCTTTTTTTTCATTGTCTTCCTCCAGATGTATATTAAGCTTTAAGCTTAATTACATAACAAAGTTTCACTAAATACACTAGAATATATAGATTTTGTAAAAACATTCGCAACTATTTTTTCTTGTGAAAGTTCAACGTATTGTTTTAACACATTAACCTTTAAGTCACAACAAGACGCCTAATCCAAATTAGACGTCGAAAAAAATAATGTTTATATTCCGCTAAGCTGTCGAAGTGTACTTCTAACTTTCCCATACTGTCATATAGATTATGAGAAACTCTTTTTTGACACCTTAATCCTGTTTATATATCCTTGTTTATTTTTTTTTGTAAAAGCATGCCAAAACGCCTGGTCCTGCATGTGTTCCTATGGTTGCCCCAACTTCAGACACTATGATTTCTTTATCCCATTTTAATTCGTGCCTAATCATTTCAATTAACTCATTGGCAAATTCTAAGTCTTGAGCATGGGCTACCATGATTCTGTCACTCTCATAATCCAGATCTTTTTTCATCCGTTCTAAATAATAGGGAATGATTTTTTTGCGTCCTCTAACTTTATGGATGATTTGTGTAAGTGCGTTTTCTACATTCAATATTGGCTTAATATTCAGAATCTCTGCTACCGCTACTTTGGTTGCTTTAATTCGTCCACCCTTCTTTAGATATTCTAATGTATCCACACAAAAAAGATGTTCAATACCATTGTTTGTCAAAGGTTCAATTGCCATGAGAATCTCTTCAATTGACTTATTGTCTTCAACCATACGTGCTACTTCAATTGCAATATATGCCACACCTAAACACAAGCAATTAGAATCAATAATGGTTATATCTTCCTTATTAAATTCTTCCCTTGCCAAGTAGGCCGACTGACATGTCCCACTGGCATTAGATCCTATAGTAATACAAATAATCTGATGGCCTTTATCCAGTTCTTTTTTGAAATAAGTGATGAATCGTTCCGGTGGAATCTGACTTGTTGTCGGCATCTCACCTGAAATAATCAACTTTTCGTAGAACATGCCCGGCGAAAGATCGACGGAGTCTAGATATGTATGACTACCAAAATGAACCGACAGTGGTATAATTATGAAACCGTATCTATCAATGATGCCTTTTGGTAAATCTGCAGAACTATCTACAATAATCTTTATACCCACTGGGCACCTACTTTCTCGAAAACAACCATAGAATACTATTGATAATATACCATATCTCTTTAAATACATCAACTAAGTCCTGATATTTTAAACATCTACTCTTTGATACTTATTTCCTTTTATATACTCTATTATATTGAGTGCCACTTCATCAACAACCTTTTGTCTAGCAGTAAAGCTGGCCCATGCTACATGTGGGGTAATAACCAGTCTGGCGTCATCCAAAATGGGTATAAGTTTGGAGTTCTTACTCATCGGTTCATTGTTTAAAACATCTAAAGCCACACCGGCTATACGATTATGACTTAAGGCTTCCACCAATGCTTCTTCATTAACAATGGCTCCACGACCAACATTGACGAGTATGGGTGTTTTTTTCATCTTAGAAAAAGCCGCTTTGCTAAATAGATTTTTTGTCTGTTCATTTAAAGGTGCATGTATGGTAATGATTTGTGAGCGACTTAACAATTCGTCAAAGCTAACTCGTTCATAGATATCTAGTTGATTTTTACCACTTGTTGAGTAATAGATGACTTTTGCGCCCATGGATTCGGCAATTTTTGCCACTTTGCTACCAATACTTCCCATTCCTACAATGCCCCAAGTCATTTGAGCAATCTCATTTATTTGCACCTCATAATGTGTAAATGCATCATCTTCTATGTACTTGCCGCTTTTTACATATCTTTCATAATAACTCATGTGGTTTACCAATTGTAAAACTAAGGCAAAAGTATGTTGGGCAACACTGTTTGAGCAGTAATCTAAGACATTGCAAACACCCACTTTATTTGATTTTGCAGCCTGTATATCGATTTTGTCATAGCCTGTCCCTGTCATACATATAAGCTTAAGATGTTTTAATGAATCAATGGTTTTTTTATCAAAATAACCTTTGTTGGTTATAACGACTTCTGCTTTAGCGCATCGTTCTATAATCCGTTCTTGATTGGTATAATCATAGTAAGTAACTGAACCAATCGATTCTAGTTTTTTGAAATCTAATTTTTCTCCTAATGATTTTTGATCTAATAAGACTATCTTCATAACAAACCTCACTTCATTATTTCATATGCACGTTTCAGAAGTATTCACTGGTAAACTAATGATGAATGCGCTTCCTTCCTGAACCTTACTTTTGACTCGTATCATTCCATTTTGCCCAATAATCATGGCTTTAGCTATGGACAACCCAAGACCATGTCCACCTGTTTGTCTCGTCCTAGATTCATCTGATCTATAAAAACGATCAAATAGATAGGGTAAATCATTTTTTTCAACGCCAATGCCCGTATCTATTATAGATATGATAACCGAACTATACTCTTGTTTAAGTTTAAACGTGATTTTCCCACCTTCAGGTGTATATTTCATAGCGTTATCAATAAATATTCTAAATGTCTGTTTGATTTTGGCATAATCCAAACACACAAGCACATCCATCTGGATATCACATATAAATGTGTGATTACCCTCATCTACCATCTCCATATCCTTCATGATTTCTGTGGCTAGTTTGCCAATATCAAATATTTCTTTTTCAAATTTTAGAGTTTGATTGTCTGAACGCACCAGTGTCAGCAGATTTTCTACTAAAACCTGCATGTTTTTTGACTCACTTTTGATGGCATCAATGGCCTCTTCTAATATGGCTTCATCTTCTTTACCCCATCTGTCCAACATTCTAACATAACCGTTTACGATAGAAATAGGTGTTCTAAGTTCATGAGAAACATCCGAAACAAATCTTTTTTGTTTATCATAATCTGAACGTATCCGGTCTAGCATATCATTAAATGTCAGAGCAAGATCTTTAAGTTCATACTTAGCTCTTGATACATCTAGATTCCCTTCAACATCGTTAATTGATATTTTTTCCGCAGCTTTGGTCATAGTGTAAATAGGTTTAAATACTTGTTTTAAACGAATCGATCCAATAATTGACATCAGAATAAAACCAATCAACTGACCAAATAGAACCAAGGCACCTAATATCATTCTGCTCTTGTTCATAGACTTAATGTTATGAATAGTTGTTATCTTATAATCAACTTCATAATGGTCATTAATTTTATAGTATCGATTCTCAGATCTTATGATTAGACCTTCATTAAATAATAAAGGTATCCTATCAATAAAAGAGAGACGGTATAAAGATGGTGCAAAGGCGTCACTGGTTATAGTGTAACCAATATCTTCACCTTCTTGTCTAGACATGATTACTTGGACACCTATATTATTTTCAGCTGAAATAGATTCTAATTGATAAGTTAAGGCATCCATATTATATATCCCCATTTCAAATGGAACAACCATTTCAAATACACCTTCAACAATCTCTTCACTTTTTTGTTGTATATCATAAAGGCTAAATCCCACTAATACTATAAAAATCGTCAATAGGGTGGCCATCCAATACAAAATGCCATAATCAAATGAAATCTTTTTACGCATGGATAGTGTTAAGCTTAAGTATATGTATTTAAACACATGACCTATTTCTTTAAATATTCCTACAGGAAAAAGCAACGCTCTTTTTGGACGTTGCTTAGTAACTTTTCTGTTAGGCTTCATTGATGATGTACCCTATGCCTCTGACCGTCTTTATAATCTCAACATTATATTTTTGATCAATTTTAGCTCTTAAATATCTTACGTAAACATCAATGACATTTGTATCACCATAATAGTCATAACCCCATACTTTTTCAAGTATCTTTTCTCTGTCCAATGCAATGTTTTTATTTTCTAATAAATATTTTAAAAGTTCATATTCTTTTTTTGTCAATTCAATGATTTCGTCCTTAAACATGACTTCTCGCTTTAATTTATTAACGACCAATCCTTTATGTGTAAGGGCTTTTAATACATGGTTTTCTTTGGGGCTATCTTTACGCTTTAAAGCCACACGCATTCTAGCTAATAGTTCTTCAATCTCAAATGGTTTGGTCATATAGTCATCGGCCCCCATATCTAGTCCCATAACCTTGTCTGAAACGTCATCTTTAGCTGTTAGCATAATAATAGGAATATTCGTATTGGCTTGTCTTATCCTTCTACAAACTTCTATGCCACTCAGTCTAGGCAGCATCAAGTCCAACAAAACAAGATCTGCCCCACCTTCGTTAAACATTTCCAAGCCCATTCTTCCATCACTTGCTACTACGACATCATAGCCTTCATACTTTAGTTCTAATTCTATAAATCTTGCAATTTTTACTTCATCTTCTATAAGCAATATCTTCTCTTTCATACTTCTCCCTATTTTTCTATGGTAACTTCATAGTAGTCATCATCTTTGTTTTCATCGACTGAGTCTAGTGGCTTATTATTTGGAGGGGTTGTCATATTGCCCCTTTTTGCTGCTCTTTGCTCATTATTATGTGACGAGACCGTCTCTTCTTTTTCTAATACTTTAGGTTGATTTATAATGCCATCAGAAACTTTACTACGCTTGTAAATAGTCACTTGGCTCTCACTTATTAGAATGGCACCGATGCCAATGACCAAAACCCATATTTTTGTTTCCACTTCAAGAAATACAAGGAATAATACAATCATGATCAAAGGCAGATTCAACAGAACCTCTTTTTTTCTATCAATCTTGACATAATAGGTCATCAATTCTTTGGTAATCCGATTTAATTCCGTCATAAACTTAGATAGATTTGATGCCTTCTTTTCTTCAATTAAGTATATAGCAAGTTCTATGTCCCCATTAGCTTTAACTAAATAGCGTTCTGCTTCTTCATAAGTTACATCCATACGAGCTTGTACGGCTTTGACATCCTCACTGGTTATTATCATATTTATCACTTCCTCAGACCTTTAACATAAGGCCATATCATCTTATAGTCCTATAGTAACAGTATAGTATTACTTATGCTTTAGTACAACATTAAAATCGGATTAAAAAGCATTTGTTCTTTCTTAGTCTTAAACTTGATTTTTATATCTGCCTAAGGTACTATAGAAAAAGATTCTTGAAGTCCTTAACTATAACTAAGTTTATCGGGATTTTCTGTTCCTTAGTGGTTCTATTATTCCGTAAACCAACACCTTTAGGAGGAATATCATGTCAAACTGCATAGTTGCCCAATCCGGTGGTCCAACGGCCGCCATAAACGCTTCACTTAGCGGCGTCATTGAAGCTGCTTTCAATGATCCGAATATCGATATCGTTTATGGATCCCTAAACGGTATCGTCGGTATTTTAGAAAACAATATCTTGAACCTGACAACCCTCTTTGGTCATAACCATGAATCCCTAGAACAGCTTAAACATACACCGGCTATGTATTTAGGATCTTGTCGTTATAAATTACCGCATTATTCAAATAATGTTGTTCCTTATGAAAAGATATTTCGATTTTTCGAAGAGAAAAACATCGATTATTTCTTTTATATAGGTGGAAATGATTCTATGGATACAGTTCATAAATTGTCACTATATGCTAAAGATCATAAAATTGATGTCAAAATAATAGGTATTCCCAAAACAATTGACAATGATTTGGTCGAAACAGACCATACACCGGGCTTTGGCTCTGCTGCCAAATATGTCGCTACAACGCTACTTGAGATTGCCCACGACACTTATATTTATAATCTTAAATCTGTCACTATTGTTGAAATCATGGGACGTAATGCGGGGTGGTTAACTGCAGCTTCCGCTTTAGCTCGAACATCTTACAGTACTGCGCCTGACTTAATCTACCTTCCCGAAATGGCTTTTGATGTAAACGCATTTATAGAACGAGTTAAGGCATTACAAAAAACTCAAAAAAATATTATTGTTGCTGTTTCTGAGGGTATTAAGGACAAAGATGGTAATTATATCGCTGCCTCAGTTTCAGGTACTTATGATGCCTTTGGCCATGCCAAACTAAGTGGCGTAGGTAAGACCTTGGAATACTTACTTGCTGATCAACTTGGTTGTAAAGTACGTTCTATTGAACTCAGTGTATTACAAAGATCCGCCGGCCACATTGCATCTTACACTGATATTCATGAAGCTGTATCTGTTGGAAAAGCAGCTGTCGAAGCCGCTACTAATGGCTTAACAGGTAAAATGATGGCCATTAGAAGATTGACTGATATGCCTTATGAAACAATCATCCAACCTGTAGATGTTACCTTAGTGGCTAATCGCGAGAAACCCGTCCCAGCAAATTATATTAATACTACAGGCGATGATGTTACCAGTATGTTTTTAGATTATGCAAGTCCGCTTATTCAAGGCAAAACCTTACTCACCTATAAAAATGGATTACCCCATTATATGAATATTCATCATCTAAAAAACTAAGATACCTCGTGACACATTCTTGTGAGCTATAAATATTATAAAGGCCTGACTCCTTGGAGTTAGGCCTTTATAATATTTATAGGGGCACTTATGCTTCTTTTGCTTCTTTTGCTTCTTTTGCCTTCATCAAACTGTTTACACCGGTTATGGTTACAGATCTCAAGGACCTATCACGCCTCAAATCAAGTATATACGGTACTATTACTTCTTGATTTGCATTCATGATAATTTTCACCTCTGGTCGCATACAAGCATCCTCATGATTAGAAGCAACGATGCCCGTTAAACCGTTGCTTAAAACAACATACGTACCAATTGGAAAAGGTGCCACTTTTTTTGCAAATATTTTTGTGATTTCAAGATCAAACATACTTCCTCCGTTGGCCATAATAAATTCCATTGCTTCTGAAGGCAATAACGCCTCTCTATATGGCCGTAATGAGGTTAAAGCGTCATACACATCTGCCACACCAATTATCCTCGCAATAATAGATATCTGATCTTTTGATTTTTGCATTGGGTAGCCTTTACCATCGTATCTTTCATGGTGCTGAAGCACTGAAACATAAACACTTGTCGGTATATCATATGACTCTTTCAAGTAATTAAATCCAAAAGTTGGGTGTTGTTTTACAGATTCATACTCCTCATCAGTTAGCTTCCCGGGCTTATTAAGAATATCCTTATCGATAAACATCTTGCCAATATCGTGTAAAATAGACGCAAGTCCCACATTAAAAAGATCCGCTTTACTGAGTCCATACTCTACACCTACGAGTATGGATAGTACGGCTACATTAACTGAATGAAAAAAGGTATAATCATCATAAAACTTAAGATCTATTAAGTTAACCATCGTATCTTTATTCTCAAGAACCTGTTCAACAATGTTAGAAATAAGTATTTTGGTATGATTCACTTTATCGATCAATTGTTGGGAATCACTTTTTGATTGGCCTGCATAAATACAAATATCCTTAACCGCTTTAATAGCAGACATTCTAAGCTCGTCACTAATGACATCCTTAATCATAATGTCTTTTGATAATTCATCTTCAATATATATGCCTTGATAACCAAGGCTTTTAATACGTTCTATATAGGACATATGTATGATACTGTTGCTGTTTAATAGCAACTGGTGATTGATGTCGTATAGTTTTTTCCCACAAACCATACCTTCAACAAGTCCTGAAACCGGAACAAATCTCATCTTAAAACTCCTTACAATAATGTTGTCTTGTGTCATCGACTCTCACTACTGAACATGTCATGACAGCATATTTTTGGAGATTGTTAACATCTATGTTACCTATGTATTATATATGAGAATGTTTATTATTTCAACACTACATTCCAGCTCCTTTATTTCAAAGAAAATCCAAACTTCTAAACCCTTGAACATTGTTTCTAATCATGGTAAACTTTAACTCATATTGTGGTAAAAGGGTTAAAACTAAGTTTAACCAAATTCACATACCATATATAAATTACGTTGGTACATTCGTAACTATATATGGTATGTGAAAGTCCAACTATATAGTTTTGACGCCTCAACCTTATTATTGATAGAAAAGGTGAAATCATGTCTAGACATAAAAAAATAAATGAAGTAGCCATTTATGGCCTGATAGGCAATATCGCTCTACTTGTTTCCAAACTCCTTGTAGGATTTACCACAAGAAGTCAGTCTATGATTGCCGATGGTCTAAACAGTGCCGGAGACGTCTTTTCATCTGTTATGACCTATATCGGCAATCATATTTCTGCCAAACCTATAGATGATGATCATCCTTACGGCCATGGAAAAGCTGAATATATTTTCAGCATGATTATTAGCTTTTCTCTACTGCTTGTAGCTTTTTCTATTTTTCGTTCATCTTTAAACACATTGATTTTCGGTTCTGAATTCACATATTCTATTTGGCTCATACTTGTTGGTTTGTCAACCATTGTCATTAAGTTCATACTCTATATATTTGCAAGACGTGTAGGAAAAATACATAACAGCCTCTTGGCCCATGCTAACGCAGAAGATCACCGAAACGACATTTTTATTACATCATTTACACTATTAAGCATTTTATCCGGCTATTTCGAACTATATTTCATCGATAGTATCGGTGGTATGCTCATTTCATTCTGGATCGCTTTTAGCGGTTTTAAAATCTTCACAGGTGCTTACAACGTCCTTATGGATACCAGCATAGATACCATGCTTATGAAACAGTTTTCGGATATCATAAAAGAAGTTGAGGGCGTTGACCATATAGATGCCATCTCTGCTAAACCTGTTGGTCTTCATTTTCTTCTAATCGTAAAAATATCCATAGATGCAAATCTAACTGTTTATAAAGGCCATGAGATTGCCAGCGAAGTACGCCAAAAGCTAGAATCCATAGACAACATCGAAGAGGTCGTTGTACATGTCAACCCCGCTCAATTTCATCCTGAACGAATGTCTTAATTCTTTAGGGCTAGAAAACACACTCATAAAGCCATGCATTGTCAAAACGACAACACATGGCTTTCTTATTAATTCCTATATTTTTAGGAATTTTTTAATAATGGTTTCCATTTCATCATGCTTACAGATTGTATTATGACGAACGTTTGCTTCTAATATTTCATGAATGGCACCAGGTATTTCTACACCTGATTTTTCTTTCATTTTATCAATCAGTTTAAAATCATCAATTTGATTATACTCTTCATCCAAAGAAATCATTGTACTTTTTGTGAACTTGTATGGACTGGCTGTTGATACAACAACTGTTTTAGTCTGATCACCACTTTCAGCCATATATTTTTCATAGACCGCATAGCCTACTGCTGTATGAGGGTCCATTAGGTAATTGTTTTTCTCAAATATTTTTTTAATGGTCTTTTGAGTTTCTACTTGATTTGCATAATTGCCGTAAAATTCGGATAAACCCTCTTTCATTTGATCCGTCACTTCATAAAATCCATTAGAAGTTAGACTTTCCATCAACGCCTTTGTTACCGTTGAATCTGCTCCTGCAATTTCATAAATCAATCTTTCTAAATTACTAGAAATCAAGATATCCATAGAAGGGGAAATCGTAAGCATAAATGGTCTTTGTCGATCATACTTACCTGTTCGAATAAAATCAAAAAGTACTTTATTATCATTCGATGCACAAATAAGCTTTCCAAGAGGCAAACCCATTTCTTTAGCATAATAAGCCGCAAGAATGTTTCCAAAGTTACCTGTTGGAACCGCTACATTAATGGTTTCCCCTTCTCGAATTTCTTTTTGTCTTACCAGTGTTGCATAAGTATAAAAATAATACGCAACTTGAGGTATCAACCGACCGATGTTTATTGAGTTCGCGGAGGAAAATTGAAAACCGCCACGTTCTAGTTCTTGGTTAAAAGTAGTATCAGAAAAAATACGTTTGACACCATTTTGTGCATCATCAAAGTTACCTTCTATACCGACAACAAATGTATTATCACCTTTTTGTGTCACCATCTGCTTCTTTTGAATGGGGCTAACGCCATCTTTTGGATAGAAAACAATAATCTTAGTATTTTCAACATCAGCAAAGCCAGCTAAAGCAGCTTTACCTGTGTCACCTGATGTCGCTGTTAGAATAACAATGTCTTTTTCTATGCCTATTTTTTTGGCAGCGGTCTTCATTAAATAAGGCAATATGGACAAAGCCATATCTTTAAATGCTATGGTAGAACCATGAAATAATTCCAACATATATACATCCCCTACTTTGATTGTAGGTGCAATGGCTGTTGTATCGAATTTATGGTCGTAGGCCTTATAGATACATGCTCTTAGCTCTTCTTCTGTAAAATCTAGATAATAAAGTGACATAACTTCATAAGCAATGTCTTGATAGTTCATTTCTGATAATTCTGCCATAGTTTTTTTCATTTTTGGAATATATGAAGGTACATACAGACCACCATCTTCTGCTAAACCTTTTACTATTGCATATGATGCTGAAATATTTTTTTCAAGTCCTCTTGTGCTCTTATATAAAAGCTTATCCATCTCTATTCATCCATCCTTATTTCATTTTTTAGTGATTATATCACACTTAACTCAAAAAGACAATTGTTTGCCTATTGCGGACATATATTTATAGTAGAAAAATAGGCCTTTTTAAGTATTAAAAAATATCCATAGGCTAATCGCACCTAAGGATATCCTGTTTAAGTTTTATCTAATACTTATAAAAGTGATGGCTACCATGTTGAAATAAAAAAGTCAAATTATCATCAAACCAGCTGCTGGCATTTTCACTGGCCAATGACTTCGACACAAAAAACAAGGCACCATTAGAATAATCTACGCCCTTAAGTGCCTGTTCAACAGCCTTGACTGTAGAATCTTTTATTGTTACTCTAAAATATCTACCGTCATCAATCGGGGAAAATTGTGCTCTATTTCCTGTTCTCTGATGTACAACTTCATAGATAGTATTTGGAAACCTTCTACTTGCAACTCTGTTCATTACAGTATTCGCAACTAATATTTTCCCTTTTAAATCTTCACTGGTTGCTTCTGCTTCAACAATCCTTATCAAAGCCGTGTAATCTTTCAGATTCAACAAATTAATTTGACTTTCTTCTAAGTTATTTGTTGCTGTTTGAAATACTCGGTCTTGCTCATCTTCTTTCGCAAGGGTTACAGCCTCTTCGGCCTCATTTTGTAATGCATCATTGTCACTGGACCTTGCGAAGGTTTCGTACGAGGATTCTTCTGAAGTTTCAGCTACAGTTATTGTCTCTTCAATCCTATCTTCACTCTGATCATCGTCTTCTGTCTCATATAAAACAATATGATCAATCGTTTTTGTCTTCGCAAATCCATTAACACTTA
Organism: Petrocella sp.; assembly: GCF_059865615.1. NCBI lineage: Bacteria > Bacillati > Bacillota > Clostridia > Lachnospirales > Vallitaleaceae > Petrocella > Petrocella sp. The sequence goes on from NZ_JCBCDA010000106.1 coordinate 14,719, forward strand.
ACATCACCACCGCTACAACAAATACGCCCGAAAAAATCATAAGGCCAGTTGTATATACTTTTTTTGAAATGCTTTTGTGGCCAAACCACATGCTTTCAAATAGATGTTTCAGTTTAAACATAATAGACTCCTTTTGTACTTCTCTTAATAATCGAAATAATAGTGTCAGTGTGTTATATTGATGTGACTACTGAATTATAGGTGACCTCACTTTGATAGTCAATATCATAAGTATCGATTTGGTGGTTATCCTGTATTTTTCAGAATATTCTGTTATTTAAACTGTGCATAAACAATAATTTTTAAGCATTATTTAATTATTTTTGGTATGTTTTACATATGTTTTTTTTTTTTTGTTAAATTTGTCCTTGATTTATAGCGCAATAAAACCATTCATTAAATGATCAACAAGGTTTTTTCATATTTTTCTCTCTTTTTTTTTACATTAATTATGGTTAAAATGGCATTATGACATTCATACATGTCTTTTATATGTCTAAATAATAACTTTATCAAATTATGTTATAATGCATTTAACCCATTTTCTAAGGAGTAAGCCTATGGAATCTTTAACAGGTGTTTATAAAAGTTTTAAAAAAAATGGTCAAATTTATTACCGTTCATCTATCACTTATGGCGGAAGACATATAAGTCTTGGTAGCTATGAATGCCCTTTCAAGGCCCATAATGGCTATTTACTTGCCAAAGAAATTATTAATACACCAAGTTTATCTCTTTACGACTATGAAGAAGATATGTGTTTAGATTTCCACAAATGGGTAGTGCTTATGAACTATAGAGATCATCATTATTACTTTTCCACACCCATTTATATGCATAAAAACTATTTTTCATATTTTATTTCCTACTCCGAGGAGCTTCTTTTTGATATTCAAGATCTTTTCTACTATGCAAATCATAAAATTCATAAACGTCAAGGTTATTATTTTGTTAATGATTATGGCATGCAAGTCAATATAATGACTCGCTATGGTGTTAAAAATCATAGTGTCCTTGGTCGTGACCATCGTTTTGTAGATGGTGATAGTCATAACTTAAGGTATGATAATATACAAATCATCAATCCATATTACGGTGTCGTACTAGAGCGTCCCTTGGTTGCTCCCACTTACAAGTCCACTCTTAATATTCATGGAAATTATGTTATTGGACGTTATAAAGACATGGAAACTGCAGCAATTGCTTATAACAAGGCGATAGAGTACCTTCACAAAAATGGTATTGTCCATAAAGATTTTCCTAAAAATTATATCTCTGATATGGATCAAGAAACCTATGAAGCCATATACAAAAAAGTGAAAATAAGCAAAAAAATACTGAACTTAAAAAAGTCCAGTACTAAATAATTTTACGGTCAGCCATTATGATAAAATCAACTTAATTAATGGTAAAATTAGCATAAAGTATATTGGAGGAACAAGAATTGCAGGTAGCAAATTAGCCGTTTTTACTTTTTTTACTTCTAAAAGACTTAGACCCAAACTAAAAATCAATATACCTCCAATAATGGAAATCTCTCGAATAACTTCACCTGTCAATACAGGTTCTAATCGAGATGCAAATAAAACAATCGCACCTTGGTACAACAAAACGGATAGGGATGAGAAGATCACTCCAATTCCAAGAGAAGATGTTAAAATAATCGAGGTGACACCGTCTAGTACGGATTTGGCGTATAGCATATCGTGATTGCCTCTAAGTCCACTCTCGAGTGACCCTAATATAGCCATCGTACCAACACAAAACAAAAGGCTTGCCGTAACAAAACCTTGGGCAATATTGTGTTCACCATTACCGACTTTACTCTGCAGGAAGAGACCGAGTTGCTCTAATCTTTTTTCTAAATTAACCCACTCCCCAAATATACCACCTATGACAAGGCTGACAATAAACAATATCGGTTCCCCACCATTCATCATTCCATTTAAGGTTGTTGCAATCCCGATAAATAAAACCGATAAACCGACCCCATGCATAACAATCCATTTATAACGATCTTTAAGTCCATTTTTCACTAAGATGCCTATAATGCTTCCCAGTAAAATGACACCCGCATTTACATAAGTTCCTAACATTTTTTTCTCCTCACCTTTATTCTTAAACTATTATACACATAATCATATAAAATGGCCAATGATTTTTCTTTTATCTGAGGCCTATTTTGGATATGCAGCTTTTTTATACTATGGTATAATGATTAGGATATAAACTTTTTGTAAGATATATGCTTCTCACTATAGATAGATACAAGGGGGTCAGATAATATGAATAGTGACAATTCTTTTTTTAGTGTCCAAAAACACGGAAAGATTCAGTATGTTGTCCTTCGTTTTCTTTTGATTGCCTTCTCCTTTCTAGGGTTTTTAGTTCTGTTTTTAGGCATTTTTTGGGGTTATGAACCTCTCGCCACAGTTGTTTCAATAGTTTTTATTGTATTTTGCCCAACTTGTTTTATACTCTTAAATCAAGTTCAACACCCCCTCTATATTAAAATCATATTTATTCTTTTTTTAGATTTTATATATTTTCCCATAGCATGGATGACGTCCATTAATGCCTTTAAGATTATGCCTTATTCTAGTATCTTGTTTTTAGTAATTACATTTCTACTCGTAGAGTATAGAAGCGAGTTCATTCTACCTACACTTTTTCTAATTTATGCCGTAATACTTATGTATATTAAGGTCAGATGGCCTTTATCCTTCACTTTAATCTATGATAGTCCTTCTAGTTATATGCTTACATTCTTAAGATACTTTATCGTTATTTTATTAGTCCTGGTCATTTTTTATATCCTCTTTTCCAACTACTTTGAAGTCACAAGAAGTTATAATCGAAAAAGCATGTATGATGAATTGACCGGTTTATTCAACCGATCATACGGCCTCAAACAACTACAAGGATTATATGAAATACAGCATGATCAACTGGATAAGCATACATTAATTATAATTGAACTTGATCATTTTAAAGCTTTTAATCAAAAAAACGGTGTTCTGGCAGGGGATACATTTATTAAAACCTTAGCTCATCTTGTGAAAAACAATACAAGATCCAATGACTTGTGTTTTCGTTATGGCGGCAATACCTTTTTACTGCTTTTAAACCATACTGACCTAAGTCAAGTCAATATTTTTTTACTGCGCATTCAGAATGCTTTCGAAGAATTGCTTACCCATTATGAAAAAAGCGACTTGTCTTTACTTGTCGGCAAGGCGAATTTTGATTATAATAATCTAACTGAGGTCATTAAGGCAGCAGAATTGGATTTATCACTTCATCGTACAAATGCTTAATAACTTTTATTGGAGGACAACATGATTAGAACTTACTTTTTTTATTTCGTACTTGTTTCATATCTTCTTCTTTCAGGATTTGCTTATCTTTGGTACCTCTTAATTGGTCTTTTTAGTAAAAAGCATCAAAACGACTATATTCATAAAACGACCGCATCTTGGGGTCGTTTTATGGTTGCACTTTCTTCGAGTAAAGTTGAATTAGTGAATCTTCAAAAAATACCGGAAGGTAATGTTCTTTACGTTAGTAACCATCAGAGTAACTATGATATTCCTTTATTACTTGGATATTTGCCAAAGCCCAAAGCCTATGTAGCAAAAATCGAATTATCAAAGGTACCAATCATTAGCCATTGGATGCGTGTTATGGGTTGTCTTTTCTTAGACCGTGGTAACTTAAAACAGTCTCTAAAAGTCATATTACAGGGTGTTGAGGATCTAAAAAATGGTAAAACTTTGGTCATTTTCCCAGAAGGAACACGATCAAAAAATTATAAGATGGGCGATTTCAAAAAAGGCAGTCTGAAGCTTGGCATTAAAGCCGGTGTTCCTATCGTACCTATCACCATCGATGGGTCTTTTAAGATGTATGAGGCGAAAAAGGCCATCACAAAAGACCATGTTCGTATCATCGTTCATGATCCAATCTATCCCAATCAGCTAAGCAAAGAAGAACAGGATAATCTATCTGAAACAGTGCGGCGCATTATTATTACACCTATAGCTGATTTACAATAGAGCCACTTATAAGATAATTTGTAATCCGCTATTTTACAAAGCGCCAATTCACTTAAATGAATTGGCGCTTTGTTTTGAAATTCATCCTATAGGAATAAAATACTGGCTTTGATATATTATGCCATAAACATTTTTATATCCTCTTCAACTGTACCAATACCTGCTATGCCAAAGGTATCAATAAGAACTTTTGCAACATTAGGAGAAAGAAAGGCCGGTAATGTAGGACCTAGGTGAATATTTTTAACACCCAAAGATAAAAGTGCCAATAATACAATGACTGCTTTTTGCTCATACCATGCAATGTTATAAGCAATCGGTAATTCGTTAATATCATTAAGCTCAAAAATCTCTTTAAGCTTTAAAGCTATAACCGCAAGTGAATACGAGTCGTTACACTGACCGGCATCTAATACTCTTGGTATACCACCGATATCACCAAGTGGTAGTTTATTATATCTATATTTTGCACATCCGGCTGTAAGAATGACTGTATCTTTGGGTAGCTCATTTGCAAACTCAGTATAATAATCTCTATCTTTCATACGGCCATCACAACCTGCCATAACAAAGAATTTTTTGATTGCACCTGATTTGACTGCATCCACAACTTTATCTGCAAGAGCAAATACTTGCGCATGTGCAAATCCACCCACGATTTCTCCTGTTTCAATTTCTGTAGGTGATGGGAGTGTTTTTGCCATTTCTATGATTTGTGAGAAGTCTTTTTGGCCGTTTTCATCTTCTTGAATATGTGTAGATCCTGGGAATCCTGCTGCACCGGTTGTAAATATTCGCTTAACAGTTTCACCTTTGGGTGGTACTATACAGTTGGTTGTAAATAGGATTGGACCATTAAAGGATGCAAACTCTTCTTTTTGTTTCCACCAAGCATTACCATAGTTACCTACTAAGTTCTCATAAGCTTTAAACTTTGGATAATAGTTTGCCGGCAACATCTCACTATGGGTATAAATATCAACACCCGTTCCTTTTGTTTGCTCAAGTAGCATCTCCAAGTCGTTTAAATCATGACCGGAAATCAAAATTGCAGGATTGTCTTTAACACCTATGTTTACTTTAGATAATTCCGGGTTACCGTAAGCTGTTGTATTGGCCGCGTCTAAAAGAGCCATAGCTTTCACACCATATTCTCCTGTTTTCATTGTTAATGCCACCAATTCATCCGCTGTCAAAGTGTCATCAAGTGTTGCTGCTAATGCCTCATATGTAAATGCATACAGATCATTATCCTCTTTACCTAAGTTTAAAGCATGTTGGGTATAAGCTGCATACCCTTTTAATCCATAAATAATTAATTCTCTTAGTGATCTTACATCTTCATTCTCAGTTGCTAAGACACCCACTGAAACCGCCTTAGCATCCATGGATGCGTCTGTTGTTACTGTAAAAGTGGCCGCATCGTGGAAATCTGCTTTAACTACATTTCTTAATTCATCTCTTATTTCTAGATTTTCTCTTATTTGTTCACGTATTGCTTCCGGATCAAAGTTGGCATTGGTAATGGTCTTAAACAAACTATCTATTACTACCTTATTGATCTTTCCAAGGCTTGCCACATCTAGTCCACTTTTTACAACTATATCTGCAATACCTTTTGTCGAATAGATTAAAAGATCCTGAAGATTTGATACTTCCTCATCCTTACCACAGACACCTATAACTTCACATCCGGTTCCTTTTGCTGCTTCTTGACATTGATAACAAAACATACTCATTAGAATACCTCCATATAATTGATTTATTATTACCGATTTGTTAATCCTTAACCATCTGTCATGATTAACTCTGATAAAATTATAACCTACCCAAACACATTAATCGGTATCTTATGTTACCATCTATAGTGTAAACTTCTACTTTGTCTTTTATGTGTTCTCACTATACAAACATTGTTTGGTCAATTCTATTACCCAATCTAAGATTATGTCTTAGATTACCAACGATTTTATCTAGCTTTTCAAGCTCGGATAGGATTCTTTTCTCTTCATCATCCGTTGATATGATTTTGTGTATTCCCCCGTTTTTTATTATTATTCTTTGATCAGCCATCAAAGCCAATGTAGGATCATGGGTTGCTATAAGAACAATTTTCTCACTGTTCACTAAAAGCTTAAGCGCTTTTTTTCTATCAATGCCTGCATTTTCTATTTCATCAATCAGTATAATGGGCGACGTACTGAGTATGGCCGTATCTGCTATCATTAAGGCTCGAGACTGTCCACCACTAAGTTCAGTAACCGGTGTTGTCCTCATAAATTGTTCTCCTGCTAACTGATTAGCTGATTCTAATATGGTATTAATAACCTGATTCACATTTTCTACCATACGACTTTTTGCATGAAGCTCAAGAAATTCCTCAACCGTTAAGTCCATGACAAAATTCATATTCTGCGACAATTGGGCTACCAGTTTATTGCTAGAAGAAAATCTCCATTTAGTATCTGCTACTTCATTGTTAATTAATATACCTCTTTTTGTAGGTGTATCGTAATTGGCCGTCCATTCAATATCTGCAAGTAATCTACTTTTTCCGGAACCGGTCGGCCCAACGATTGAAACAATGTCACCACTTCTTATCGTGATGGGTTTAAACGCTTCTTTCTGACCGACTTTATCCTGCCCGGGCAAAATAGTAATCGACCTAACTTTTTGTTCTTCTTTTAAACCTAAAAAACTAAGCATTTGAAGAATGTAGGCCAAAAGATCATTCTCAATCTTTTCTTTATCCATTGCCCATGTTTCAATATATTCCTCATCAAATTGGTCTAAATATTCTTCAAAGGTCATTGTACCAAAACCTTCAATATCCAACTTATTATTTTCAAAATATGTTCCTACAAATGGATAACGAAGAAATAAATCATCCAAAGTCATATTCTTAAGTTTCTTTTCATCCATCATTTTGATCACCCAATTCCATTTTTCTTACATTGCCTAGTTGATAATCGTCACCAATACGTGTTTCTCCTAAACAATAAGAGCATAAAGCAGAAGGCATAGAAAATTTTAATTCTTTACCTTTGACTGTGAGTACATCTTCTTTTTCATCATATAAGAGTGTACTTAGTTCATAAGCACCTTGGCCGGTCAATCCATTTATATGCATGACGATGGCTTGTGGATTAACAGAACTTACTTTTGAGGCAAACACTTCTCGTTCTGCTTGAGAAACAATATCCCCTTTTGTAATTACAACAATATCTGCTGATTTTAACATCGGTCCGATTTTTTTAGGTGTGTTTATACCCGACAGATTATCGATAACACAAATTCCTTGAATCTCTTTGATATAGGGGGAACATCGATTACAAAGACCGGCACTTTCAGTAATCAACAAATCCAAGGCTTGTCTTCTGCCCCATTGAACGACTTCTTCTATATTACTGACAAAAAAATGGTCCGGACATAAAGCGCCAGAGAGTCCTTTTTTTACAGGTACACCTACCTTTTCATACAATTGATCATCATCTGTATAAAGACAATCAAATTTTACCACGCCTACTTTTAGACCCCGATTTTGAACCGCTTGAATTGTTTTTAATATAATGGATGTCTTACCTGATGAAGGTGGTCCTGATATGGTTACTAGATTCATAATTGCCTCCTACCACTATTATGATCAAATAGCTGTTCAAGTTTCTTTATAAGTTGACCTATATCATTGTCATTGATGAAGTCCCAACCCAACCACATATATGGGTTGGATTTTGGCACCATATTATCTACCTCAGGATGTACACTTGGAAATCGACCTTGATGTGAGAGGATCTCTCCCACCGCTTTGGATGAAAAGAAGTCTATAATCGGTTGAAGCTCTTTTTGTTTACGTGTCTTTGACAGCATAAAAATCGGGCTAATTATTGCACCATCTCTTGGCCATACCACCTCCATCGGCCCACCTGCTTTTGTCATCTTCGTGAAGAAATAAGGCATAATTGTAATAGCCGGTCGATTGGATTTCTTTTTATGAGATTTCACCATTTCGGATGGATGCATGCTTTTCAACAAGGATTTTCCCAGTTTTTGTATGCCTGTTTCACCATAATTCTTATATATATTTAACAGTATAGCATTGAAAAGATCAAAGTCGCCAATAGGTAAAGAGACAGAGTTCTCATATTCCGGGGCTAACAACGTTTTCCATGACGTTGGTATTTTTCTTGTCCCCAATTCTGATGTATTCACCAAAAAAATGGCCGGTACAACTCCCAACATGGCATAATGACCTGCCGGATCTTTCAGCCTCAGCCCCTCATGATTAAAATCTTTATTATATGCCTTTATTGGTGTATAGTCTTTAAAGGCATTTTCTGCTCTATATTTGCCCATCAATCGTCGATCAAAAAACAAGTCAAATCCTGCCGATATAAATAAGTCTGAAATTGTATCAATAGAAGTGGATGCTTCTAGTGCGGCTTTAAGCCAGTCAACACCCATAGAGGCAGCTTTAAAGTTATAATCAAGCCCCTTGACCCATTGCTCATCTTGACTACCTAGCCAACTTTCTAATCCTTCTAACAAAGGTATTTTTACAGGACAGGGCAAAACGCCTTCAACTTTTATCATAGGATTATCTTTTACTTCTCTATTGTTTAGACCTTGATCTACACCTTTGCGGTTTTCTTCTATGGCTTCAACCAATCTTTCCTCAAAAGTTTTAACATCGATTTCTTTTAATTGCAATACCATCTCAAGGCTAATGGTTTTTCCTATGGTTTCTCTTTGGACAATATCTTTCATTTGCTCAATACCGACTGACACCAATAAAGTTATGGCTTCTTTATATTTTTGGGTTATGTTGTAAACGGTATCTTTTATATCAAAATATGTATTCATAATCCTCGCCTTCTTTCTTTGTGATAGTGTATATATGGTTGAGGCACCTAAACTATATCGTTAAACTTTCACTTACTATTTATGTGAATGGAGTATAGCTCAGTTTAATCCTTTAATCATGATTATAATCTATCTTCCTTTACTAATCTGTAACATTAGTTACCACTGACATCAAAATATAAAAGCATCCGGCTTACAAAAATGATTGAAAGCCCGACGCTTTTATGTTTTGATATATATCTATTTTACTTCATTAGAACGACTCTTGCAGGTGATGCCTCAACATCTGCAAGCTTAAGAGGTAAGGCTATCATGTCATAGATACCTTCTTCAATATCCCTTAGTCTCAGTCCCTCAATAATCATGATATCCGCATTAAAAAGTTTTTTATGGGTGCCATGCTCCGGTTGGTCTCGCTCGATACCTAGGCCATCTGTCCCTACACCTTGTATACCCAGTTCAACCAAATAGGCTGCCCCATCCTCTGATAAAGATATAAATTCTTTATTAAAGTGTTCTTCAAATGAATTTTTTGTCTTAAACAGAAGGAAATCACCTTTTTTTAACTCTTTTTCTTTCAAATCCACTGTTTTGATCATATCCGATACAATGGTCAAATCAAGAACCTTGACCTTAGTCATAAAGCGATTAAGGTTAAAGTGTTCCATAGTTAGACCATCTCTAATCATATGCAATGGTGCATCAATGTGCGTACCTGTATGAAGGTTCATTTTAAGATCTGTTTCATAGTGGCTTCCGGTGTTGAAATTGGAAGCATTGCTAAAAATCGGTTTTTTGCTTTCATAATTTTTATAAACCATGATATTCGGTTCTATGGTCATAGATATATCAAATATCTTCATTTTATCTCCAATCCTAATCAAAATCATTATTCAGATCATCTAAGCGCCACCAATGTCGACCATCCATTTTTAACATATTATGGGCTGACACAGGTCCATCTGAACCCCTAGGATAAGTATCCAAATAGGGAGATTTAGTGGGACATTTATCTGTAACTTCTGAAATGAGTTTCCAAGCACTTTTTACTTCTTCCCATCCTGTAAACATAGCCGTATCACCGTTTAAAATATCTAATAACAAACGTTCATATGCATCCGGTGATTTATAAAAAATATCACAAGATTGACAGTAGCTTAGATTAACGGATAATAGATTGCTTTCACTTCTTGGTTCCTTCGTATTAATACGTAAATATACACCTTCATCCGGTTGTATTTTTATGACTAATAAGTTGGGTATTCTCTCGGTATTGCTAGGGGTATCAAATCCATCCACTCTAAATTCAATAACAATCTTTGCTTCACCGCCATCAAGTGCTTTACCAGTCCTTAAGTAAAAAGGTACACCTTCCCATCTGGGTCTATTTACAAAGCATTTCATTGCAACAAAGGTTTCCGTATTTGAATTCGGATCCACCTTAACTTCTTCTCTATACCCTTCATATTGGCCAAATATAAGTCCATTATGACTTTCCAAATCCATTTGAACATTTAGGTTCTGAATGACTTTGACTTTTTCTTCCTTAATACTATAATTATCTAGACGCTTTGGTGGTTCCATGGCTACAAGAGCCAATATCTGAATTAGGTGATTCTGTATCATGTCTCTTAGAGCCCCGGCTTGATCATAATAACCACCTCTGTCTTTTACTCCATCTTTTTCCTTAACCGTAATCTGAACATTGTCAATGGAGTCTTTATTCCAAACTGCACTAAATATTTGATTTGAGAATCGGACGGTATTAATATTTTGAATCATTTCTTTTCCAAGATAATGATCAATTCTATATATGTGATCTTCTCCAAAGATATCAGATATAATATCATTAATTTTTTCTGCCGAATCAAGGTCATATCCAAATGGCTTTTCAAAAACGGCCCTAACATACCCTTTTACATCTAATAGTTTTTTATCCCTGAGCTGTTCTGATATAATAGGAAAAAAATTAGGTGCGGTCGCCAAATAAAAAATTCGATTAGGACAGTTTTGAGTCTGCATAAAGGTGTAAAACTCTGTGTAGTCTTCCGCCTTTTCGAAATTCATTTGGTAATATTGAAGCATAGCACTAAAGGCTACAAATACACTTTCATTAAAGTTTGAAACTTTTTTCATAAGAACGTCTTTAACTTCTTCTCTATACATTGATGTATCTTTATCTTTACGTCCAAGTACAATAATGGTCATATCATTTAATAAACGACCACCTAGGAATAGTTGATAAAAAGCTGGCATCAGTTTATAATATGTCAAATTGCCTGTACCACCAAATATGGTAAATATTACCTTTTGATTTTCCATACGTTCACCTACCTTTTATGTAATTCATGACCACCAAATTCATTTCTAAGTGCAGCAACTACACGATCTGAGAACTTACCATCATCCTTAGATGCATTTCTTATAAATAGAGATTGAGTAATAACCGGTGCTGAAACACCAAGTCTTATGGCTTCCTCAACAGTCCACTGTCCTTCTCCTAAGGCATCAATACGAGGAATAACATCCTCTAACATACCATTATTTGCAAAAGCCTGTTTCGTCATTTGCATAAGGTACCCCGCAATTATAGATCCGTGATTCCATACATTAGCAACCTTTTCAAAATCTACATCAAACTCAGACCTTCTAATAATCTCTAGTCCTTCTCCAACGGCCTGCATCATTCCATATTCAATACCATTGTGTACCATCTTAATATAATGGCCTGATCCTCGTTTTCCACAGTGCAGATAACCTTCTTCAACATTAAGGGCTTTGAAATATGGCTCCAAAATCGCAATCGCTCTTTTGTCCCCACCAACCATCATACAAGCCCCATATCTTGCCCCATCTGTTCCACCTGACGTTCCAGCATCCACGAAGTAGATACCCTTTTCTTCTAGTAGATCACCTCTTCTAAGGGTGTCCGAGTACCTAGAGTTACCACCGTCCACTATGATATCACCTGGTGACAATAAGGGTGCAACCTGCTCAATAATGGCCTCTGTCGCCGGACCTGCTGTAACCATAATCCAAACCACCTTAGGAGATTCTAGAGCGTCAATCATATCTTCTATTTCTTCAAAAGTTCTAATACCTTCATTTTTAATTCTTTCTCTCGGCGCCTTACTACGGTTGTAAGCACCTACATCTAGTCCTTTATCATGCATATTCAACGCTAAATTATAACCCATTTTCCCTAGTCCTATTAAACCAATTTTCATATTCGACCTCCTTGAACAAGTATTTATATTCTGCCAATCTTTAATACTAGTATATCATAAGTTCCATTTTTGTAAATGATAAGTTTTATCAATATAAAAGTCAATACCATATGTCTTAACTTCTATATAGGGCAGTTGAAATTCCCAATGGCCTCATTTTACCATTGCTTTTTGGTATATATACTCTTCGCACCGGTTTTGGAAAGTAGGTTCTGTTCTAATGGCGTTTACAATGTCATCTCTATTAGTCTTAATGTAATCCCCTGGTTCCTCTACCCTTATATCATCAATCCCACTTGCACCTTTATTTTCAACAATCTTCCTGTACGCTCGATTTAAGTTCTCTTATGTAGTAATCATTTCAATTAAGTTCATTGTTGTTACTCCTCTGTTTATTATAAAATTTATACACATCGTCCCTCTAGATATAGATAATATTCCTCGGTTACGTTCCCACTTTTCTTATCCATCCGATTTCTGGCTTATGTATTATATTATGAATAACGATTTGTCTATAAATCGTTTCAGTCCTTCGGTTATTACACCTGCTTTAACTTCATCTGTCTCCCTCCCCAAACCTTTTTCTACCATATCTTTTGATATGTGGGTAGGGTCTCCCAGGGTAAGACACTAATCTTTCTATCCACAACCTCTTGATTTACAACTTCGATTTACGTTTACCTTTTGGGCTTTAGTTTGTTATGCAACCTCACCCACCTAACCGCCTTATCAAGTTTCTGTTCGTAGGCTCAAGAATTTTGCTACATCACTTCCTTCATCTTTATCATTACTAATACCAACTTGTGGTTCGCTACACTTGACGGTTAATACCCATGGCTAGACTTTCACCAGCTAGATTAGTGCCATACCTGGCACACATAAAAGAAAGTTATTACAATGTAATAACTTTCTAGAATCTTTATGCTCTTTTTAGAATTTTTTTATAAATATTCATGCTTAGTCTTAAAGTTCTATCTTTTGTCCTGAGTGTGAAGGGGACCACTTTTTTTCTAAGCATCCAAACATCTTGCCCCTTATTTATAAAGTAGGTTTGTGTTGAATGAGGATTACCTGTAGCACACCAATAAACAAAGTGTTCACAATTATTCTTTTTGATGCTATAACATTCTTCTCTTTTCCCTAATGCACTATAAGCTCTTGAAACAATTAGATCTCTTCTAAAACTATCTTTAATATGGTGTAAGACCACTTTTTCCCCGCCCAATAAAAAAGTTTTCATAGATACCTTTTTGATTTCGGCATGTTTTCTCATATGAAAGCTATTGGCATGAAAGTGGATTACACAATTGTTCTCAACTTCAACACCGAAATGTCGATAATTCATCGTTCTGAATATCAGCTTGTCAATCCATCTAGAATCTTTGTTTTCACGCTCCTTAGTTGACCCAAGAAGTATGGGCTTTCTCTCAACATAAATAATGTCTCCAAACATTATAGCCTCCCATTATTAATATCCATTTCTTGATAAACAATCTTTACCAAATACTAACACTATAATAAATGTATATGCTTTTGTGCATTATGTCAATAAAAAGTATAAAATTTAATATTTGGGTAAGGCGTCTTACCTCTTTATACATTATAATATTTAACGAGGAAGGTGTTTAACTATGGCTATTGTTTAACAAACAAATAAAGAAACGGGTATAACGTATGCGTATCAAAATGAAGCTTATTGGGATTCTGATAAAAAGCAATCTAAGGCTAAACGTAAATTACTGGGAAAAGTGGATAATCTGGCCTTACTATTTGGATAAGAATCAGGACTTCCCTTTTATTATCGTAAGCTTCCAGAAAATATAACAGATGTAAAGATTGTAAAGCAATTGATGACAGAATTCGATATTATGGGTTATAAGAAAGTAAAAGTTGTTTTAGACAGAGGATTCTACAGTAAAAAGAACATTGATTTTTTATATAAAAACCACCAGAAATTTATCATAGGTGTGAAATTTGAACTGAAATATGTTAAAACAATACATGAGCAAAAAAAAATAATATACAACAATGAAGTGATTTTTATCCTCAGTTTGGTAACCATGAGATTTGTAAAACAATTGACTGGGATTGTGAGCAGAAACGTCCTTACAAAAATGATACTCTCAAAAGCAATCGCAGAGCTTATCTACATTTGTTTTATAATGCCGAAAAGGCTGCAAAAAATCAGATAGATTTCAACGATCATCTAACCAAGATTATAACGATTTAGTAAATAATACTCGTAAAGATTATTATACAAAGGATTACACGAAATATTTTACTGTAACAGAGTTGTCGAATTTATAGCTTCAATTTTCTTATTATACATCAAAAAGAAGATGCAAGATGCAAAATTATTTGAAAAATTCACCTTGCAGGAGCAGAAAGATCTATTTATTAAACTAGGGGTTGAATATCCCTCGTTATAAATTCTGGGAATCTAGGCTTTATATGATATGTGAATTTAGTAAAACTTAGTTTTGACCCTTTAACTATATTTGATTAACATTTTTTCTAGAAAATAAAAAAGAAGCAACGTCCCATCGCTAATGAGATATCACTTCTTCTTCACAAATCTATGTAACCCAACTGTTAAAATTGAAAGGCTTATCCATTACTTTCTTGAACTCTTACCTTTGGCTCATTTTCACCCATATAGACTTCAATATGGTCACCTTCTTTAATTATACCTTTAATATAACACTCAGCTAACTCATCCTCAACATATTGCTGAATAGCTCTTCTAAGTGGTCTTGCACCAAATTTGGGGTCATAACCATTTTCTAAGATAAAGGCTTTAACCTCTTGATCTACAGTGAGAGACATGCGCTTATCTTTTGCTGTGTTTAATACATCTTTCAACATCAGTTCAATAATGTCTTTTAATTCGTTTTTACTAAGTTCTGTAAAAACAATGGTTTCATCGATTCTATTAAGAAATTCAGGCTTAAATACTTCCTTCAAAGCATCTTTAGTCTTTTGCTCTAAGGATGCATAGGACCCATTGCCAAAACCAATACCATTGTTTTTATGACTCGTTCCAGCATTTGAAGTCATAATTATAACCGTATTCTCAAAATTCACTGTACGTCCTTGTCCATCAGTCAAACGTCCGTCTTCAAGTATTTGAAGTAATAGATTGAACACATCCGTATGGGCTTTTTCTATCTCATCTAACAACAAGACAGAATAGGGTCGTCTTCGTACTTTTTCTGTTAATTGGCCGGCCTGATCATACCCAACATAACCTGGTGGTGCACCTATTAGTTTGGATACGGTATGCTTTTCCATAAACTCAGACATATCAAAACGAATGAGTGCCTCTTCATTACCAAATAGTTCACTCGCAAGTGCTTTCGATAATTCCGTCTTACCAACGCCTGTCGGACCCACAAAAACAAAGGATGATGGTTTCTTCCTTCGGCTGAATCCGGATCGACTTCGCCTCGTCGCTCTTGAAAGTTTTTTGACCGCTTCTTCTTGACCAATAATTCTTCTGTGAAGGCGTTCTTCAAGATTGATAAGCTTATAAGCTTCATCTTCTGCAATGGATTTTACCGGAATTTTTGTCCAAGCTTCTATAACATAGGCAATATCTTCCTCAGTTATAGCAACATTTTTACATTCTTTTTCAATCTTGGCAATTTTATCATTAAGTCTTAGCTCTTCAACTTTGCAATCTGCAGCCCTTTCATAATCATCATTGGCAGCTGCATCTTCTTTATCTATTACAATTTTTTGCAACTCATTTTTTAAAGCTTCCAGTTCTACAAGGCCTTCATTTAGTAGGTTTGCTCTTGAGCCTGCTTCATCAATAACATCTATGGCTTTATCAGGTAAAAATCGATCACTGATATAACGTTCCGACATCATAACCGCCTTAATAATGACTGCTTCTGATATATGCACTTTATGATAGTCTTCATAATAATCTTTAATTCCTTTTATGATTTCAATAGAATCTTCAATAGAAGGCTCATCTACTATAACAGGCTGAAAACGTCTTTCAAGAGCAGAATCCTTTTCAATATGCTTTCGATACTCCTCAAGGGTCGTTGCACCAACAATCTGAACCTCTCCTTTAGCAAGAGCTGGCTTTAATATATTGGCGGCATTCATGGTGCCGCCTTCTGCTTCACCTGCACCCACTATACTATGGACTTCATCTATAACCAGAATAATATTACCTTCTGTTGTTGCTTCTTTTAATATCGCTTTCATACGCGTCTCAAACTGACCTCTAAATTGTGTACCTGCTACAACAGATGTCAAATCCAATAAATAGACCTCCACATTTAGAAGCTTCGTCGGTACTTGACCTTCAACGATTCTAACAGCTAGACCTTCCGCAATCGCGGTCTTACCGACACCCGGTTCACCAATAAGCACCGGATTATTCTTGGTCCTACGATTTAATATTTGGATAACCCTGTCAATTTCTCTATGACGACCAATAATACGATCTACTTCATGATTAATTGCTTTCTCATTAAGATTAATTCCATATGCGTCAAGATTTTTTCTTTTTAGAGAACCCGTCTTTTTAACCTTTGTTTTAACCGTTCCGTCCTGAGTTTCTTGTTCCGCTTGTTTAAAGGTCATATCCTCGTCTTTATTATTCTTAGAAAAGGCCGAATTAAATAAATTCGATATATGATTTTTACCGTGCTCGTCCGGTTTTGTAAAACTTTCTGTAAGTTGGTCCATATCCACATCTTCAAAAATATCTGTCATTTGCTCACTGATATTATCGAACTCTTCTTGTGACATACCTGTTTGTTGCAATATTGCATCAAGAGGTGCTAGTCCTTGCTTTTGAGCGCAAGGAATACAAAGCCCTTCTCGCTTTGCTATACCGTTTTCCATTTTTGTTACAAATACAATTGCTGTGTTTACACGGCACATTGAACATTTCATATCTATCAACTCCAAACTCTATCTATATCCTTGGTCTTATTGTTTTATTTTTATATTCTTGGTTAAAGTGTCAAAACTAAGTTTCTCTAATTTATATACCGCATATAGGTTACGTTGATACACTCAAAACTATATATTGTATGTAAAAGTTCAACTATATACTTTTGACACTTTAATTATTCTTTGTAGTATAAACTTATCACACCCACCTTCATAAGTCCATATAATGAAGCTTTTATAATAAACTTCTAATAGATTATTCATAATTTATTCAAATTTGAGTTGGCTTTATAATCAACAATAAAACCATTAACTCTTTATGCTTTTATGTCGATATACTCTAGGAGATGACTATTAAACCTACGGATAGGTATCATATTTCAAGGAGGAAGACTTATGAATATAATCGAAAATATCAACAACCCACAAAATAATAGGGACTTAGCAGAACTAAATAAAAATAATAGACACAAGAGAACAGTAGAAGAAAAAGACAAACCTCAAGTAAAGTCTGAAACAAACGCAGTTAAGTATACTAACAAAGAGAACACCCCCAAAGCCAACTATAAACCGGATATGGATAAAGTTCGTGCCATGAAGGAAGAAACCGACCAACGATTAATTGATTTGTTTAGAAACACGGTAAAAGGCGGAGCCCTTAAGCAAATGGGCGGACTTAGAGGCTATTTACAAAGACTTATTAACGGCGACTCTACCGAAGATGATCTTGCCCTTGAACTTGGTATCGAGATTACACCAGATGCTATTGACAAAGCCAAAGCAGATGTTGCTGAAGATGGATACTGGGGTGC
This sequence comes from Petrocella sp., assembly GCF_059865615.1. Lineage (NCBI taxonomy): Bacteria > Bacillati > Bacillota > Clostridia > Lachnospirales > Vallitaleaceae > Petrocella > Petrocella sp. The sequence goes on from NZ_JCBCDA010000106.1 coordinate 32,590, forward strand.
AAATGCTACTTCAGATCGTTTCCTTGAATTTGCTATGGCCCTGTCCGGCGGCGACCCCGCCAAAGCAGATATGTTGCTTGACGCAGTCAAAGCCGGCTATAAAGAAGCTGAGACCATATGGGGCGGCGAACTTCCATCTCTTAGTAAAGAAACATTAGATCTAACCATAAAAAAATTCGAAGCTTGGCGTGATGGTGAAGAAGCTTAATTATTGCATTTATTAAACCATATATAGATTACGTTGATGCATTCATAACTATATATTGCATGCAAAAGTTCAACTATATACTTTTGACACCTTAAGCAACTATTAACTAATAAATCAAATTCCATTGTTCTCTCCTAAAACTAGTATAATATGTCTTCTAACATCCTGTGAGTTGACGATGTGTGGTATCCATCCTTGTTCAAAGCCCATATCGTCAACTCGCTGTTATGAGAAGTAATATGCGAAGTAGCCAATAAAAAAGACCTCTAGTGATAAACTAGGGCCTTGAAATTACAAATCAAGTCTCCTTGATCCGTGAATTACTGTAACAATATATAGCTCCCCATTCATTATCTCATATATAATTCTATAATCTCTGTATAGAACTCTCGGATATTATCGTCACCATACTCTGGTACGATTCTCCCCATTTTTGGATATTTTATTAGCTTTTCGGCTACATCAATAATCCTATTAATAAATACTTCAGCATAAAAGGTATTATCACTAGCTATGTAATCTCTTAAATTCTCGACATCGTCAAGAGCCCTCTCTCTCCACGATAATCTCATGATTTAAGTAGCCTTTTCTTTGCTTCTTCGTGAGATATAAATTTACCATCACATATATCTCTTCTACCAGATATTATAATACATTACGATATATTACGCAACTATTAATTCCAAAATTTGACAAAAAAATAAGCCCTATCAAGGCTTTCAGCGTTTTTTTGATTATGCAACTGTCAAAGACCCGCGATGTGTGGTAATCTTCCGATTAATCTTCTATATATTTATTCTCAATAATTGTTATGTCTTTACGATTTTCCTTACAACTTGAATAAAAGTATAGGTCGGTTTCTCCAAGCTTCTTATTAGCTCTACCTATAGTCATCTCACGAGTGGTCTCAATCCCAAATCTAACCCTCATAACTCGTACAACCATGCCGGAAATCGAATTACTTATCTCAACTTCATCTCTTGGCTTAATCTCACAAACCCTCTGTTCCAAAATCTGAAATGCTATCTGAAGTTCATTCATAAATCCTGCCTCAGAATAGACAAGCAATTGCTCAGTTATGTTATCCTTATCTCTCGAATTGAAATATTTCTCCCTAATATCAACAGGCATCAAATCTACATAATCGTCAAGATTAACATCTGGCAAAACTGCTTCAAAAGTGTATCTATGACTAATGAAAAGTAATACCATTCTAGATAAATTATCAGGTAAAAAATCAAAGTCATGAAAACATATGTCAAAAATATGTATGGTAGTGTTTTACGCATTGAAACAAGGACTGTTAAGGGCATAAATATTCCGGCTTCGTAGTTCTAAGAATAAAACCGTCTTACTTACTCTTACTTAGTCTCACTTAGTTCTTATATGTCACCTTCGCCTTCATACAATATTGGCAAATATATTCACAAATCATATCAAAATCCTGCGCTTCACAATAGATTTGATTATGTATTAAGTTCTGCTTTAAATAAATGACGTGTAGTCGTTTATTCACTACTATTGTTTTTACTTTGGAAAAAGTACTGTAAGTGCTTTGTTTGGTTCCAGCCAAAAGCCCTGCCCCTGTCGTCTGAGGATTACCAGCCATTACTCCAGCTAGAATACCAATCATAGACAAGACTTGACTCTTCTTAAACTGCTTATCCAGCTGAATATGGTTCACACCCATGCCATTCATTTCAAAGACAACACAATACCTGCCGCCATTCATAATAGCCACCAGTGGGTAGGCAAGTAACATCAAGACTGTTACAATGGCAACCACCACCACAATCACTTTGAAAAATATGGCACCGGCTTCAATAAAGCCCTCTTCTAGGCTTAGAAAAAACATAAGCAATGCCGGAGCCATAGCACTTAACATCAGTACTTTCCAAACCGTTATTAGTATGGTAGGATTCTTCCACATGTTCATGTCATAAGCCCATCTCATGAGACCTTCTCCGTTCACAACCACAGCAGTATCATCCGGCATATCTTGATGCTTATAATTAATTTTGCTTATTATAGGATCAGTTATAACCGGTGAGCAACAGTTTTTACAAAACAAGTTGCCTTCTTCTATTGGCGCATTGCATTCACTACAATTCATAAAACTACCCCCTTAACCTGTTTAATTGTTAACAGGCGCATCTATGATAATTATAGCATCTATGCCCTCTGTTTCATAGAATAAAAACCAGGGTTTCATAAGACTTTTTAATACCAACATCGACTATGAAGTTCCTGGAACTGTGTATATGAATAGGCTCATAAGAAATTAACCTATCACATCATGTTAGTCTTCAAGACATGATGCAAAAACGAAAACTTTCTTATGAAATATACAAGACAACAAGAGCTGACCGCCGACTTTTAGTGCAGGACGTACCAGCTGGAGGCCGTAGTCATATAAACAGTAGAAGGGTTTTCACAGGACCCCTATTAACCATAAATCAAAAAAAGACCCTATAAGGGTCTCTTTAAAAGTGAGCAAGCCGATAAGCCGAGTTCTGTCGTGAACGGTCATCTGTCTAGTCTTATTGTCACCAATAAGCTCAAGCGACTAACCAAGTGCTAAGCGGGCCGCCATCACACTTTAATGTCTTGCACCGAGTGGGGTTTACATATGCCTCTCTTGTTACCAAGAAAGCGGTGAGCTCTTACCTCACCTTTCCAGCCTTACCATGTAATGAAACATGGCGGTTTATTTCTGTTGCACTATCCTTAGAGTCGCCTCCACCAGCCGTTAACTGGCACCCTGCCCTATGGAGCTCGGACTTTCCTCACCTAGATTGCTCTAAGTGCGACCGTCTAGCTTACTCACCTTGGTACTATACCATAGCTTATATAAATATGCAATCCAGATTCCTTTAGCGATCTTCTCTAAAATAGGGTACACCAAGTCCTTTTGGCGGTGCATCTTCTTTAGACTTTCTAATGGAACTAAGAATCAATACAATGATCGTAACTGCGTATGGCAGAACATCCAGTAGGTTCTGAGAAATACTAAGATGTTGTAATCTAAAACCAATAATGCTTAACCCTCCAAACAGATAGGCACCAAACAAAGCCATTACAGGGTTCCATTTCACAAAAATAACTAAAGCAATAGCAATCCATCCTCTTCCGGCTGTAATGTTATCTTGCCACTGTGGCACATCAACAACTGATAAATAGGCACCTGCCATGCCACAAAGGGCACCGCCAAATAAGATATGTATATACTTGTATAGATTGACATGTATACCAGATGCATCTGCTGCACTTGGGTTCTCACTAATGGCAATTAAGTTCAAGCCGAATCGAGTCTTATAAAAATATATGCCTAAACAGATGGCCATTATATATCCGATATATACAAAATAATCATGTCGAAATAAAATCGGTCCAATAAAGGGCAAATCACTTAATAAAGGTATCTTTACCTTAGCAAAAGAATCAATGACTCTATCTGGCATTTTTTGACCAATAAATAGCGTGCCTACAAAACTGGCAATACCCGTTCCAAATATGGTTAATGCCAATCCCGAAACAACTTGATTAGCTCTTAAACTTACAGTAAGAAAAGCATATATAAGTGCTCCAAGAGCGCCCGCAATCGCTGCACCGACTATGGCTATAATACCGCTACCAGAATAAAAACCCATTCCAAATCCTGCAACCGCACCTATAAGCATCATACCCTCTACACCTAAGTTTAGGTTGCCTGATTTTTCTGTAAGCATTTCACCTAATGTAGCAAAGAGCAAAGGCGTACCTGCAATAATCATAGCAAATAAAAAGGATGTCATTTAAGCCACCTCCTTTTCCATGACGGAATTTCTTACCAACTTATACTGAATAAAAAACTCACTGCCAATTACAAAGAATAAAATTACACTTTGCAAAATACCTGCTGCCGATTGGGGAATCTGATATGCGGTTTGAATAAAGCTGCCACCTTTAATCATAATTGCAAAAAGAAGGGAAACCGGTATAATAATTGCCGCTTTTAGTCCAGACAGCCATGCCGTAATAATAGCCGTATAACCATAGCCGGCGGCAACTTGCGTTGACAAGGTTTGATTTACCGCTGAGGCTTGCATCATACCGACAATACCTGCAATACCACCACTAATGAATAAAGCCGATAGAATAACCTTTTTCACATTCATACCGGCATATTTTGCTGTATCCATGCTTTCTCCCACCACAGCAATCTCATAACCTGCTTTTGAGTAATTCATCATAACAGCTATAATGATGACTAAAAAAATAGCTATCACCCATCCTATGTGTACACCAAAAAGCTTTGGCATAATGGCTGAATCCATAAAATTGGCAATTTTGGGAAATCCTAAAGAACCGGGATCTTTCCATGGACCGTACTGAAGATAAGTAACCCACTTTAAAGCAACATAGTTCATCATCAGTGTAAAAATCGTCTCATTTGTGCCAAATTGAACTTTAAAAAATGCCGGAATAAGTGCCCACAAGCCACCGCCTATAAAACCAGCTAGAAACATTGCCGGCAACAGTAGCATCTTAGGTAAATGGTTATAGTTAAGCGCTAAATTACTGGCAGCTAAAGCGCCTACAATAATTTGCCCTTCTGCACCGATATTCCAGAATTTCATCTTAAACGCAATCATTATACCAATAGATGTAACCACCAAAGGTATGGTTATGGTTAAGGTATCACGAATTCTATGAGCCGAACCAAAAGCACCTTCTACCATAGACAAGTAAACATTCATCGGATTGTGACCAAGCCCACCGATAAAAAAAGACGTTAGTAAAAATGCGCATATTATTGAAAGAATGCGTATGGCGGCTGCCTTCTTACTGGTCATATCTGTTCTCTTTACCATTCTCATTGTGCCCTCACCAACCCTTCTATACGTTCACCTGCCATCATAAGTCCTACTTCTTCTCTTGTTGTTCGTTCAGCATATACGATACCGGTTATTTCACCTTGGCAAATCACCATAATTCTATCGCATAGCTCTAGAAGAACATCCAAGTCCTCACCAATGAACAAAACACCAACGTTTTTTTTCTTCTGTTCATTGACCAAATCATAGATTGTATGGGTTGCTCCGATATCTAAACCCCGAACAGCATAGGCCGTAATTAGAACATTGGGATTAGTATCAATTTCACGTCCGATTAGTACTTTTTGAATATTGCCGCCGGATAATTGTTTAACCGGATGATGTACGCCTGGTGTTTTTATTTCTAAGGTTTCTATCATTTTCTCACAGATTTCTTCTATTGGTTTTCTCTTAATCATGATACCTTTTTGATTATGATGTTCTTTTAAGAGATAATTATCCACCATATCCATGGAAGCAACAAGCCCCATACCCAAGCGATCTTCCGGTATAAAACTCATACTAATCCCCTTCTTTATAATACTTCTTGGGGATTTACCAATGAGGCTTTCTTCCTTATAAATAATTTCACCAGAATGAACCGGATATAAACCAGCTATGGCTTCACACAATTCTTTCTGCCCACTACCGGACACACCTGCGACACCTAGAATCTCGCCTTCATAAAGTTCAAAGGAAATGTCTTTAAGTACTTTAACATGTTCTTGATCTATGGCATTTAATTTATCCACTTTAAGCAATTGATTGCCTCTCTTTACCAAAGGACGTTCGATTGATAGATTGACCGACTTACCTACCATCAAGTCAGTAAGCGCTCTAGGTGTTGTCTCTTTGGTAATAAGCGTTCCAACTGTCGTTCCTTTTCTAAGGACTGTAACTTTATCTGATATTTCCATAACTTCATTCAGCTTGTGGGTAATAATGATAATGGCACAACCTTCTTTTGCCATATTTTTCATAATTTTAAATAGCTTTTTCGTTTCTTGAGGTGTCAAAACCGCAGTCGGTTCATCCATAATCAATATATCCGCACCTCTGTAGAGTACTTTCAAGATTTCAACAGCTTGCTTTTCACCGATGGACATATCGTAGATCTTCTGATCAGGATTGACCGTCAAACCAAATTGGTCGATGATTTCCTTGAGATCTTTTGATAATTTCTTGCGATGTAAAAAAAAGGACCCTTTTTGGCCCATAATAACATTCTCTTTTGCTGTTTGAACCTCGACCAGTTTATAATGCTGATGAATCATACCAATGCCTTTTTCGATGGATTCTTTGGGACTACCGATTTTAGTAGGCGTGTTGTGAATATAAATAGAACCGCTGTCAGGTTTATAGATACCTGACAGCATGTTCATTAATGTGCTCTTACCAGCGCCATTCTCACCGAGTAACGCATGTATTTCACCTTTATTCACTTCAAAATTAATATGATCATTTGCCTTAACTGTACCAAAGGTTTTGCATATGTTTTCCATTTTTACAAAAACTTGATCCTTCATGGCAAACTCCTTTAATGACTTAATATTTTATGGTACAAGGTCAAAACTAAGTTTTTACACCTAAACCATTCTATTCAACATTACCAATAACACCTTCAACAAACCACATCATGTTTAGCATTTCGCCGTCTGTCATAGCCGCACCTTCTGCAACAACAACTTCACCAGCTTGATTGGTCAAAGGACCATCAAATACAAGTTCAGATCCGTCAAGAATTTGAGCGGTTGCAGCATCTACTGCTTCCTGAGCGCCTTCAGGTGCATTCTCAGTTAATGGTGCAAGAGCTACGATACCATCCTCCATACCACCCCAGTAAGCATGAGAAGCAAAGGTACCATCAATAACTGCTTGAACTTGTTCTACATAATAGGGTCCCCAGTTCCAAATAGGCGCTGTCATATATGCTTTTGGTGCCATCGCGCTCATATCTGTGTTGTAACCAACTGACCATACTCCGCGTTCTTCAGCAGCTTGTTGCGGACCTGCTGTATCTTGATGTTGAGCTATAACATCTGCTCCGCTATCTAATATTGCAATCGCTGCCTCTTTTTCTTTAGCTGGATCATACCATGTAGATGTCCAAACAACTTCTACTTCTACATCCGGATTAACAGATTGTGCTCCTAGTGTAAATGCATTGATACCACGAATTACTTCTGGAATTGGGAAAGCAGCTACATAACCGATTTTATTGGTTTCGGTTTTCATACCTGCAACAATACCGGATAAATATCTTGCTTGGTAAATTCTTCCGAAATAATTTGCCATATTGTCGGTTGTTTTATAACCTGAACAATGCATAAAAGCAACTTCCGGAAAATCACCGGATAGTTTTTCCATAAAATCCATATATCCGAAGCTGGTTGCAAATATAATGGTTGCACCTTGGTCTATCATGTTACGCATCTCTTGTTCAACGTCTTGAGTTTCTGGAACGGATTCTTTGTAAATGGTTTTAACACCCAGTTCCTCTTCTAAGAACAAACGACCTTGATCATGGGCATATGTCCATCCACCGTCACCAATTGGTCCGACATAGATAAATCCAACTGTAACATCCTCACCTGTTGCCGCCTCAGTGTCCATGCCTTCTGTAACTTCTGTTTCACTTGCTGTTTCACCATATGTTTCTTCAGTTGATGTTTTTCCACCACACGCTACAAGCGATAGAACAAGTGTTAGTACCATGAGTAATGCTAATATTTTTTTCATTTTTTTCCTCCTAATAAATAATATGCTTTTTGTTTTCTTTTTATGCCCCCTGAAGCAGTTACCGTTAAATATATACTGGTATTTAATCCTCCTTTCAGAAATAAGCTTATAATTATACAATCAGATGATTTATTTATATTGTCATCCTTTTGCATTGGGTATTTCTTTAATCTAAAAAAGTAACCTTTCCGTCCCGAATCCGATCTATAATTGCTAATGATTCTACCTTAATACCTTGTTCTCTAAGTAACTGTCCTCCGGATTGAAAACCTTTTTCAATAACAATGCCAACCCCTTCTACAGTTGCACCGGCTTGTCTTGCTATGTCAATTAAGCCAAGAGCTGCTTTACCATTCGCTAGAAAATCATCTAATATCAATACATGATCCTTACTTGATAAATATCGTTTTGAAACCATAACATCATAGGTGACCTGCTTTGTAAATGAGTAAACTTTACTTGTATAAATCTCTTTATCTAAATTCCTAGACTGGGCCTTCTTCGCAAATACGACAGGAACGTTAAACTCTAAAGCTGCAATAGAAGCAATCGCTATACCTGATGCCTCTATGGTTAGCAGTTTAGTGATTTTAGTACTATCAAACAACCTTCTAAACTCTTTTCCCATTTCAACAAAAAGACCGACATCAATCTGATGATTCAGGAAGGAGTCTACTTTTATAATCTCTTCACCGATGGTTCTGCCTTCTTCTAAAATACGTTGTTTAAGTAAGTCCATTCTATTCTATTCTCCTGCTCTAACATATTTCTATCTGGTTGACCATAAAATGAAGTCCGTCTTCCTTGCGCAAATGTAAACCATACGCTAATTAAATCTTGTATCAAAAGGAAAGTAACCATTCCCTTTGAAATAACAAAAACTCTGCATAAGCAGAGTTCAATAAATATCGCAACAAATCGTTTCCTTTGGCGAGTGCCAAAAATAAGCGATACGTTTGCATCATTTAGGAACTCATAGCTATAACTATTTACGGTAGTTTGTAGAAACTTTCAGCCCATATTGCTGAATTATACGAGTTTTTGCATGTCATTTTTCATTTACATATCCATGTTATTTTATTATAATATTCTTTAAAAGTCAAGCTATATGT
>NZ_JCBCDA010000015.1:0-17103 GCF_059865615.1 Petrocella sp.
GGGGGGCTTTTATTATACTCTTACCTAACCTTTCTGTCAACTGTCTATCACAGGGGAGGAATGTGATGTACTTCATCTTTGAACGTGCCCAATACTCCTTAAGAGGACAGTCTTGTGCTGTGTAAGGCAGCAAATTTATGGTCATGCGCTCTTACCAAGTTTATAAAATAGGCTTCAACGATGTCCTCATGCTCTCTAAGTGCCGTTTCCATATCTGTATAAATGACACTTTGCTTTAACAAGTTGTCTTGTATACTATGTTAAACCACTTCCGACTCATATTGAGCCCCTACCCCGGCTAGAGATTCACGTTCCGCTATGTGTATGCCAATCGATCAAAGGTGTTCTTAATATCTTCTGGCACATCATCCCAAGATGCTTTCATATCTAGCTTAGGCCTAACATATGTGACAATGTCATCCATTTTGCTTTTTTTCTCTGGATATATCCCGGATAATCGCTTCAGTAAGCCCTACTTCAGATTTGTAAGCAACTATATCTGCATTTTTCATTTTCTCGGAAAGTCTATGCTATCTAACTATCAAGAAAATTCTTCCTGCCGGAACAGTTTTGCACGGGTTATAATGCACAAACAATTTACAAGTTCGAACCCTTAAGCTATACTGTTTTTATAGGACCTTTTCTATAATCGATCTACTATGGAGGTAAGAATGATGCTTAAGCACATACCTAACATACTCTCGACTCTACGAATCGGCATGGTACCTCTATTTGCCTATGTTTATTTTTCGAATCTGCCAAACGCCCATTATCTGGCTCTTGGCATTTTTGTTTTAGCCGGTGTTACCGATGTTCTTGATGGGTTTTTGGCAAGGCACTATAATTTAATTACCAAGATTGGTACTGTCCTGGACCCACTTGCCGATAAACTAATGCAACTGATGGCCATTACTTGTTTGGCCATTGATGAAGCCATCCCTGTCTGGTTGACACTCATCGTCGTTTTCAAGGAGTTAACCATGATCATCACCGGAATCTACATGTACTTTAGAAAAGAGAGCACGGTCATGGCTTCTAATTACTTTGGTAAGGCTGCAACTGTTCTGTTCTCCTTTGCTATTTTTATCACTATACTTTATCCAGGTTCTTTGGTCAGTATTTCACTCATTGGGTCCGCCATATTACTAAAGCTCGTCGCACTCATTTCCTATATTCGACATTATTTTATGAATATAAAACCCAATTTGGGTAATAAGCTATGAGAACAAAAAAACGGCCACCAAAAAACAGTGACCGTCTTATTATTTTGGGCCAATAATCAGTCCGTCATCAAACGCTTTTCTCCTTCAAGCGCCATGATTGGCTTAATGTTTTGGGTAACTTCAAGAACGCCTAAGTAAGTACCTTCACTGTTACGTACAGCATAGTAACGAATATAGACAAATTGCTCACCCATTTTTATCCAAAAATCTTCGTGACTTTTTCGGCCACTTTTTAGATCTTCAACTATTTTTTCAACAATATGGACACTTGCCGGTGGATGGCAATTGCTCACCTCTCTACCGATGATGGTCTTTGCTCTTGGAAATATACGTTCTTCCCCTTGAGAAAAGTACTTTACTAAACCATTGGCATCTACAAAAGTAACATCCAGCGGTAAGGTATTCATAATAGCGTTGATTTCTTCTGGCATCAGTACACCTGCATCAAACTTTATGAGCTTATTGTCTACATCCGGTGCGCCAAAAGGCTGTTCTAAAGGCTTTGTCTCTTTACCCATATTGGGGTGCCATATTTTTTTAGGCGATTCTATTATATAGCCGAACTCATCACTAGCTTCAAGGACTTCTAGCCATTCCTCTTCACTGAAGGTATCAATCACCATTGGAAACAGTATATTTTCTTCTTTGAAGATCATTTCTTTTATTTTATGAACCGACTCATGTATGGCGTCTATGATGTGGTTGATATTTTCATCCGCATCAAGCTGTAGGCTAATCCCTTTTAGTTCTTGGCGTACTTCATCATCCACACCCCACATCACTTTTGGTGGTGCCGTTATATCATGCTTTTCCATAATAGGGAATAACAGATTCTCTTTACGAGCATAATGTATATCTATTTGTCTCAGTTGATTTAAGATACTTTGCAGGGCATTCTTATTGGCTTGACTTTGTTCAAACTCATAAGCACTTAAAACTGGCAAAAGTTTTTTATCTATTAAAGCTTCAATAGCCCTATTTTCTTTTATAAAAGTGTCTACCGGATGACCTGGAATCTGATGCTCTTCCTTTGGTGCATGAATCTCTTCAATGGATCCCTTAAATACCTCTGCATGAACATCACAAAGACTTTGTATCTCTTCAACCGGCATGCCTTCACGAATAAGAGCCGCTTCAAGATTACTAATCTCTGTAGGCGATACATGTTCAAAATGCTTAGCAAATTCTGCTTTGACTTCATCTACGGTTTGTCCTTCGTGTAGTCTTTTAATCAGTCCTTTAAGTACCTCTTGCTTTTTTGATTGGTTATCAATAAATTCACTCATTTTGCTTCCTCCTTATCCTTACCTATGGTATAACCCTGTTCAATAAATCTTTTTTTAATAGTTGTGATGTCCATATTTTTCATTCTGGCACCTTTGCTAATGGTCATCATTTTACCAACTGTATTTAACATTGCCGGTTTCGTTATATCTGTAAAGCCCAAAGACTTCATAATTTCTATAATTTTCGGATCTTCTTTACATAATTCATAAATGCTTTTGTTAAAATCAATATTCATACAATCACCTCATTCAATACGACTATGATTTTCACTTTTCTTTCTATAACCATTTTACATTTATTTCAAATAAAAACTGTGAGCTAGCGCACATTTTTTTCATTTATTGATTGATGTGTCGAAACTATATAGTTGAACTTTTATATACAATATATAGTTATGAGTGTATCAATGTAACTTATGTGTTGTATGTAATTTAGAGAAACTTAGTTTTGACACTTTACCATTGATCTATAGGTCACAACTTAGTTTCGCTAAATCTGTTCTTCAAGGCCGCCATATTTTCAATGAATACTTTTTTATTGCCAATTATTTTAATCAAGCCTTCTTCATCAAGAGCATTCATACTCCTGCTCACTGTTTCTCTGGTGACGCCAATATAACTGGCTATCCCCTCTCGACTAAGGGGCAATGCTACCATCCTTCCTGTTTCTTTTTCCATCCCAAATTTTTCTGCAAACTCAAGAAGCGCTCCAATAACTCTTATTTCCACAGTTCTTGTTCCCATTTGTTCAATGGTATTTTCAAGACGTTCCAATTTTATCGTCAACTCTTCCATGATCTTAAGGCCTATTTCCGGATGTTTTTTTATAAGTTGTCGTATATCTGCTTTTAAGATCATACACACATGCACCGCTTCTAAGGCTAGAATACTATAACTTGCTTTAAGATTCGTAAGTAGATTTCTTTCTCCAAAAAAATCGCCATCCGAATAGAGATAGAGAATTTGTTCTTTACCATCTATGCTGTATTTACAGCCTTTAGCCTTCCCTGAATTAATGATAATTAGACGGTCAATCGTCTCTCCTTCTGTTATAATAGCTTCATCTTTGGTATAGCTTTTTCGGATTATCAAGTCTGTGATCTCATTAATCTCTTCCGTCGACATCGTACTAAAAATTGGAACACGTTTGGCGCAAAGTTTATGTTGACAGTGTTTACATTGACGGGTGACTTGCATTTAATCACATCCTTCCGTTAATTGGTCTATTTGCATAATGACAATAAACAATCTCGCCATAGTCCACCATAAATCTGGAGATTATCTCAATAAAGCGTTCTAAGACGTTCAAATATTGCACTGATGTCGCTCTATATTCGAATTCTGCCCTTATACTAGGTAATTCAGATGCTTTATAGTAATTTTTTATGGCTTTCAAGGCGATGGGTAAGGCTTCTTTAACTCTTATAAGCGTCTCATGGAAAAGCTCATTCATATGTCTAAGCACACGATACTGTTCTCTTCGCATTTGAAAATACTTGATAAAATAACAATGGTCTTTAAAAATATAGTTATTATAATAGATATAGGCTTTTTTGTGCCTTCATCTAATTGCTTTTTTAATTCTTTAAGCAACTCTGTTGATACAGACTTTTCCTGACCCATTAATTATGCTTTGATCTGTTCAAGTATGACTTTAATTCCTATCTTCTACCTCCATCTGAAGATTTCTAATTTCATTTTCCAGATTGGGCATCTGTATGTTAAGAACCCAAGCAACAAGTACCCCAATGATGGTGCCTCCAACCAGGCTGGTTATCTGAAATGGGGTTTTGTACCTTCCTAGTCAAAAAACAAGAAGATTGGTGACAAATTATTCAATGCCAGAAGTGAAACCTTGTCCCAAAAACCTACATTCAAAGATACTTTTCTTTTGCACGATCATAATGACCCAAGATAATGATATGGTTAAGACCATGCAACCCGTTTCAAAGCTTGTCCATAATACCAAGATTGACCATGTAGATTGTATTCGACCTCTATAACATGAATTATCTTTATGATGTACTGTTTTCTTGAGTGGCCATCATAACCAACCATTTCATCAATAGTTCTTCTTTGAAGGTTTTTTGCACCAAACTTTGTCTTCTTAATATACTCGGCATGAACTCAATGTCAAAAGTTTTCTGAGGTGCTTTCTCACATCTTCTTAATATCATACTTAAAAACGTTTCATAATCATAGATTTTTAGACGCTCTATATTGGTTGCTGTAGCCAAATACTCCAACGCCCCAAGCACGATTTCCCCATAAGTCATGGACAAGTCAAACCCTAGCATCTCACACAACTCCGATACAATAACTTCCAACATGATTCTTTTAGGATAGCCGGCTTCATAGCCAATGATTTTCCCCATAGATAGAATCTGTTCATCGGACACTTGAAGCAACTTATTATAAAAAACAGATTCTTCAGGTATGTCCGTCAGATAATATGCACTGCCCTGACATTTACCATATGACTTCATCGTATCTAGGTATCCCATTTTTAGATTGTTCCTAGAACGTTCCTTATCAAACTCCAACAACCTACCTACATCCCCTGAAGGCCTGATTCTTCTAATAACCAGCTCTTTGTTCTTAACAGGTTGAACAACGGCCATTGCATTAAGTTCTACTGCGACAATCTCTTTATAACCCTTTTTCGCCATCATATTGATGGGTAAATTATCATAAAAGCCACCATCTAGGAACTTCTTTCCATCTAAGACTTGAGGTTTGAAACCGGGTAAAAATGAAGACGCTAACAAATAATCTTTGATTTTCCCTTCTTCTATATCATCCACGTACAGCTCCATAGGCTTCCAATCTGATAGTGAAACCGTCACCAAACCAAAATCAATATTCGAGCTACGAATACGTCTTTCATCGACCTCTTTTTCAATAAGATCTCTCAAAGGTTCTACATCAAGACCTTTTTGCTTGACTATTTTTTTTACATATTCAAAATACATCTGGATATTTTTAATATCTATGTCACGGTTTATCAACTGTTTGTAAATCTCCGGATCATCTTTAATCACCAAACGTGGATCCACATTGTACCACAATTTATATGCCTCATCGAACTTATCTTGAACAATGAAGGCACCGTTAATGGCACCTATGGATGTGCCTGTCACGCAACCAATTTTAATTTCCAATTCTCTCAGCGCTTTCCAGACACCAATCTGATAACCGCCTTTTGCACCGCCACCTTCTAAAACCATACCCACCACCATAAACACCTCCTTAAATACTTATTCTCATTATATCATAGTCAACATCCTAGGAAATTAAAAAAAAATTGACGTTTTTTCTTTTAGGTGTTCATTTTTTATACGTTTGAACCGATAATATGTATGAAATATGAGAAATATTGGCTTATTTCAACGATTCGAATTGTATTCTCATTCTACTTAGTGGTACAATATAGGCACAAGCAACTATCCGTTGCATGGTGCAATGGCTTTATAAGTAAGACTACTAAACTCATATCATCATTGGAGCAAAACTTATGGATGATTACACACTGCATGACCTCGGGCTAGGTGAGACAATTACAGATTCCGTTTATAATGATGAGGGTCACCTTCTAATCAGTAAAGGTGCCATTATTAGTTATGAGCTTTTATCAAAGCTTAAGAAGCATAATGGTAATTATTTCAGAACCCTCGATCAACTGTCTCATTCTCTAAAGCCAAATGACCTTGTTAGTAAAGAAGATATAAAAACATCTGTCGAGGCAGTTCAAACCGTTTTTGTAGATATGATTCATAATGAAAAAACAGGTTTGAATCCAGCCATACCTAACGAACACATTGATTTAGTGGTAAATGTTGTTGAGTCTCTAATGGCAACCCTTTATACTTCTGAAAAGCTTCTATATACAGTAACAGAACTTATGAATTCAGATGACTATACTTATAGACATAGTGTGAATGTCGCAATCTTAAGTATATTAACAGCTAAATCCATGCACTACAATGAGAAAGAAATTAAAGATATAGCTTTAGGTGCTCTCCTTCATGATATTGGTAAGGCCAAAGTAGTTAACTTAGTTTGTAAGCCAGCAGAACTGACTGAATTCGAGAAAAAAGAAATGAAAATGCACCCTGAGTATGGCTATCAGATGATCAAAGACATCGAAACTTTGCCTTATTCTGTTAAGCAAATCATCCGCTACCATCATGAAAAAATGGATGGTACCGGCTATCCTTTCGGATTAGTAGGTATGGAAATCCCCTTGTACATAAGACTCATCACTGTATGTGACATGTACGATGCCATGACCTCCAACCGAACCTACCGAAAAAAAATGCCTATACATACGGCTCTTGAGATTCTCATGAAGGATGCCGTTTATAAAATCGACCCTGAGGTTTACCGTCAGATGACAAGTACCATCTGCATCTTTCCTACCGGACAGGGTGTTTTATTGTCCGATGGCAGAATCGGCATCGTGTCTTTATATAGACACCAAAACCCTACAAGGCCGAATGTACAGATTATTGACTTTAATGTTAAGAAAGGCAATATTGATGTCCAAGAGGTTGATTTAACCAAACACTTCACCTTGTTTATTATCGATACCTGGAACCCTTCTGATTTTGCCAAAGATTTTAGAGCTACGATTGATCAGAACGCCTTCTACCAAATGACAGTAGAGGAAAAAGAAAAGTACGCTTCCAGTATTCTATAGACTTGATTAAACTCCAACCATGCCTCTCATCTTGCACCGTGTTAAAGTCCGTGGTATAATGCTATCAATCAAACCCCAGATTGCATCAAGAATGAGGAGCCTCACTATGAATAAAGATCAACTTATCAATATATTAAAATCCAGAATTCTCATACTCGACGGTGCCATGGGCACCAGTATACAAGGCTTTAAACTCAATGAAGCTGATTTTAGAGGTACGCGTTTTAAAGATCACCCTTCTTCTCTTAAAGGCAACAACGACATTCTCGTTTTAACCAATCCAAAAATCATCGAAACCATACATAACCAATTTCTTGAAGCCGGTGCAGATATCATAGAAACAGATACCTTCAATGCAACCGGTCTTTCTCAAGCGGATTACGATACCCAAGATTATGTCTATGAAATAAATAGAGAGGCTGCTAAGATAGCCAGAAAATGTGTTGATCGGTTTACCGAGTTAACGCCTGATCAACCACGTTTTGTTGCTGGTGCCATCGGACCGACCAACAAGACCCTTTCTATTTCACCGGATGTTGAGAATCCAGGTTATAGAGCCGTCACTTTTGAAGATGTACATGATAACTATGTCTTTCAAATTGAAGGACTTATCGATGGAGGTGTAGATTTTTTACTGATTGAAACTATTTTTGACAGTCTCAATGCCAGAGCTGCCATCATCGCCTGTGAAACCGTTTATCAGAAAAAAGATATCCGCTTACCCATCATGATCTCCGGAACCGTAACCGATAAAAGCGGTCGTACTCTGTCCGGCCAAACGCTGGCAGCTTTTGTTGAATCCATGAAAAATGACCATGTTTTTTGCATCGGTCTAAATTGCGCTTTCGGTGCTAAGGGCTTAATTCCATATGTTAAAGAGATCAGTCACTTGACCGATTTGCCTATTAGTGTCTACCCCAATGCAGGTCTTCCAAATGAACTGGGTGAATATGATGAGTTGCCGGAAGAAACCGCCACACTTCTTTTAGAACTGATTCAAAATGGTCATGTCAATATTGTAGGTGGTTGTTGCGGTACAACTTTTGAACACATTAGGGCCATCGCAAGTACAGTAAAAAAAGGTGTGCCCCATAAACCAAATCCATTGATTCCACAGACGACCTTGGCCGGCTTAGAGCCACTGCATATTACAAAAGCCATTAATTTTGTTAATATAGGCGAGCGTACTAATGTCTCAGGTTCCAGAAAATTTGCCCGTTTGATTCGCGAGAAGCAATACGAAGAAGCCTTAACCATTGCCCGACAACAGGTAGAAAATGGTGCACAGATTATCGATGTTAATCTTGATGACGGTCTCTTAGATGGTGAAAAGGAAATGGAAACTTTCTTAAAGCTGATTGGATCTGAGCCGGATATTTCCAAAGTTCCTGTCATGATTGACTCTTCAAAATGGTCCATTATATTGGCCGGCCTTAAAGCCATTCAGGGCAAACCGGTCGTCAATTCTATTTCATTAAAAAACGGTGAAGAAGAATTTTTATATCAGGCGAAGATCATCAAGACTTTTGGTGCCGCAGTCGTGGTAATGGCTTTTGATGAAAAAGGTCAAGCCGATAGTTTTGCCCGTAAAATAGACATTGCAAAACGTGCCTATGATTTACTCACTAAGAAAGTTGGTTTTCCACCGGAAAATATTATATTTGACGTCAATATTCTTGCCATTGCCACAGGTATAGAAGAACACAACAATTATGCCCTAGACTTTATCTACGCTGTCGAATGGATTAAGAAGAACTTACCTTATGCCAAGACCAGTGGCGGTCTGAGTAATCTGTCTTTCTCATTTAGAGGCAATGATACCATTCGTGAGGCCATGCATTCAGTCTTCCTCTATCATGCCATTAAGGTCGGTTTAGATATGGCTATTCTAAATCCGGGATTGATTCAGATTTATGATGATATTGAACCTAAGCTTCTTAAGTTAGTTGAAGATGTTATTTTTAATAAAACGGATACCGCTACAGATGCTTTAATTGAATATGCCAGCACCGCCCAAGCCAAAAGTAGTCAAAATGAAGTAAAAGAGGACTCATGGCGTCTTGAGGCTGTTGAAGTTAGACTTAAAAAAGCGTTGGTAAAAGGCATTGCTGATTATATTACTTCGGACCTAGAAGAGGCAAGATCCTCTTTTCCATCAGCCATCGACCTCATTGAAGGGCCACTCATGGCCGGTATGAGTGAGGTGGGTGACCTTTTTGGTGAGGGTAAGATGTTTTTACCTCAAGTGGTCAAGAGTGCTAGGGTTATGAAGAAGGCGGTTGCCCATCTGCTTCCTTATATTGAAGCAGAAAATGTTACCTCAAAGTCCAATTCCTCCGGTAAAATCTTGATGGCTACGGTTAAAGGTGATGTTCATGATATTGGTAAAAATATTGTGAGTGTGGTGCTTCAATGTAACAACTTTGAAATCATTGACTTGGGTATTATGGTATCACCGGAGTTAATCCTTGAAACCGCTCAAAAAGAAAAGGTGGATATGATTGGCTTAAGTGGTCTTATCACCCCTTCCTTAGATGAGATGGTTACGATGGCTTCCATGATGAAGGACGCTGGTATGACCATACCTCTTCTTATTGGCGGTGCTACTACCAGTCGACTTCATACAGCTCTAAAAATCTGTCCGGCTTATGATTATCCGATTATCTATGCGCAAGATGCTACCAAAGGTGTAGAAGCTGCCAAAGCCTTACAGAATGAAGATAAAAAGGCTGATTTTGTTGCCGATGTTTATAAAGAGTATAAACGGATAGAAGATTTATCTGGTAAAAACATATCACCACTTGTTAATCTTGAAACCGCACGTTCTTTAAAGCCTAACTATGATTTTGGTGAGGGTGCAATTGTCAAGCCAACTTTTCTAGGTGAAAAAGTTATTGAAACCAGTATCGATGCTTTACTACCCTATATCGATTGGACTTTCTTCTTTATGGCTTGGGAAATGAAGAAAAAATATCCTGAGATTTTAGACGATCCGATTATCGGTCCTGAAGCTGTTAAGCTTTATAAGGATGCCCATGATATGTTGGCTGATCTAAGTAAGAATCGGTCCTTGACCTGTAAAGGTCTTCTTGGTTTCTACGAAGCTTATGAGGATAATGATGATCTGGTTCTAAAGACGGACCAAGGTCTTGTTACCTATCCTATGTACCGTCAACAGAAAAAGGATTCTGATTATGTGTCTTTATGTGATTTTGTTGCTTCTAAAGACAGTGGTCTTAAAGATTATGTTGGTGCTTTTGCGGTTACTGCCGGCATTGGCATTGAAGATATGTTAGCTACTTATGAGGCTGAACACGATGATTACAAGAGTCTTATGATTAAGATCTTAGCCGATCGACTTGCAGAAGCTTTTGCCGAGAAGCTTCATGAGGATGTGCGAAAAAGTTATTGGAGTTATGCACCTGATGAAGACCTACCGCTTGATGATTTGTTAAGGGCTAAATACAGAGGGATTCGTCCCGCTTTTGGTTACCCTTCTCTTATTGATCATTCTGAGAAAAAAACTTTCTTTGAGATGATGAATGTGGAAGATCGTATAGGGATGACTTTATCAGAGAACTATATGATGATACCGGGGGCCAGTGTTTGTGGTTTATATCTGGCTCACAAGGACAGTTATTATTTTGATTTGTATCATATTGGTGAAGATCAAGTTATGGATTATGCTAGGAGGAAGGGTGTTTCTAAAGAGGAGGCCCAGAAGCAGATTCGGACTCGGATTAAGTATTGAGAGGGTTAAAGCTTTAAGAGATAGTGGTTAAAATAGGGTCCCATGAAAACCCTTCCACAGACTGTAATAACACAATGTTTCATAGGAAAGTTATTTTATTTTTGCATCATGTCTTGAAGATTGACATGATGCGTCAAGGTAACTTTCCTATGAAGTGTTCAGAAATATGAGCAAAGCTCATACCGAGGCAAAGCCTCTTTTCTTACTCCAGGAACTTCATGAAAGATGTTGTTATATTGACCCAAAGAGGACAAGAAAAAAGAGAGGCAAAAGTGCTTCTCTTTTTTCTTGGCTATAATGAGAGGGGATATAATATATTAACTTGTAAGTTAACTATATGATATGGATGTGTCATATTGAAGTATAAATGGTGTCTTTTATGTGTTCTTTTAGGTTGATTACTTCTTCGCCAATTTCAGTCCGGCAAACTGACCGGATACTTTTTCCATAAAGCCTGGTAGGTCATTGCCAAGACCGGCCTCCCGTAGAGCAGCATCGGCTGCATCCGGTTTTAATTGACCTTTGGCCACTTTATCGATGATGTCTAGGCCTTTTTGAATCTCTAGTGGTGGTTTTTTAACTTTATAATCTTGTTTGATATAGCCCTCTTGCACACCTTCTAAAGTGTGTTTTGCCTTGGCTGCTTGGGTATAGGCGTCTAACTTATTATCGGTATAGTAGGCATTGGCGACTTTCGTTTCATAGGTTTTTCCCAGTCCACTAGGATCATCCAGTATGCGTTTTCCGTCTTTGACCAAATCCACGTTGGAGATTTTTTGTGTCTTAACCCATTTACCTGTCGCAGGGTCTTTGACCAAGGTCTGATCTGCCATATCAATTGCCGCTTCAGCATGGTAGCCGTCAGTTCCGAGTTGCTGGTGCTTCTGAGCAAATTCTAGGGCACCTGCCGGATCTGTCGGTCCACCCACTTGCTCTGAGAAAAGCTGACCGGATTTCTTCTGCCATTTCTCTTTGGGTATCTCAACAAAGACCTCCCCACCGGTTATGGGGTCTTTCTTAACCATGCCTACCCTATAGTCCCTATCGATACCATCGTCCGTACCAACGTTACGCACTTCGATGTTCTCGTTTTCCATGTCGGGTACATGCTTTTTAACCCAGTCCGTGAGGGCGTCATCATGGTTCTTATAGACATCTTTTCTAGTATTATGATAGGCTTCCCAAGCTTCCGGGTTGGTTTTCTTAAGGATCCTTGCACCATCCGGATCCCGCATGATTTTTTCCATGGTTTCCACATCAATCTTAGGCTTGCCTGTATTGTCTTTTGCTATCTTATCTTTTCCTAACTTTTCTTGAATCTTCTTAGCCATCTTATCGGCGCGTGTTTCTGGGTCAAGTCCTTCAAACTCAGGCGCTAATTTGACTTTTTTGACTTTTTTGACAACCTTATGCTTTTCTACTGCCTGGGGTGATGTGCCGGCTACCTTTCGTAAGAAGCTGATTAAGGCTTGATCCCTTAAGATCCGAGCCGTATCTTCCATGGCTTTTACTATGCTATGTTGTGGGTCCATGGCCCAGTTCTTAATAAACGTATAAGCAATAAAGGCTGCCCATATCTTAGCCTTACTTGTACCGCTGATTTTCTGGAGAAAGTCCGGATCGGTCCACTGGCCTTCTATAACTGACAGGACCATACCTAATTGTTCGTAAGCCCATTCCTCCATGGATTTGCCTTCTACATAGGCGGTGATGGCCGATACCAGAACCGGCTTTAGCATGCCAATGGCGATACCGGCTGCTGTACCTGTAATTCGACCGCTGGCAACTGAAAAAGCAATGTCACCACACCAAGAAACCCAGTCTAGGGTATCTTCAATCTGTTGTATGGTCCAAGCATAATCCATCCAATCTGCGGCTTCTTTTCTATAGGCATTCTCTGAAAGACGCCAGATTCTTGTTCTAAGTTCGTAAAGACCATCCACACCCATGGTTGGCCCTTTCTCTGCTAGCAGATTAAACAACCTTTCTTTCATGTCTTTAGGTGCAAAGTCGTGAATCATGGTTAAGCAAGCTTCTTTTTCTGCCAACCAAGCATCTGAAAAAGGCGCTAGGTTCACACCAAACAGACTAAGGGGTACAATCTTAGCGTATAGATCTTCATCTAAGTCCGGCACATAAGCCCGAAGATAGGCACTTATCGGTTCGCCGGATGTTGGTAACTTACGGACTAACTTCATCTCAAAAGTGGCTGATGGTTGTGCCAACGACCTAAGTCCAACGGGCTGACACGTAAACTCAGGAAATCTCAAAGCAGTTAATCCCGGTGATGGGTCTTCGCCATAAGGTTCCCAGCAAACCCCTTCTGATAAAGATGTGGAGAGTTGTATCTTGCCTGCTTCGTCTCTTACATAAACGCGTACATCAATGCGGGTGGTCTTACCTTGTCCCGTAGCATCCACGTGAAATGTATTATCTAGGGGATCTTGACCGATGGCATCAATAAATAGGCCTTCCCTGGCAACCATGATTTCTAAGTGTCTTTCAATATCCCCATATTCTTGAGAGCTTGCTACCAGTCTCAAGGTAGAGACCAGTAAAGGTCTGGTGGGATCTAAGTCTTCTAGTGGCAAGCCGGTGAGTCTAACATGGAAGCTATGGCCACTTTCCGGTTCTATGACCACCTCTGCAAGGGGTCGATGACCTTGACGCCAAAAATGACTGAATTGCCAGTTCACATCTAGACCTCTTTCTATCCACCCTCGAACTCTCATATCTTGTTCACCCACCAGGTCAAAATGTACCTGGTCACTCGAAAGCTCAAATATTGGCAATGGGGCAATCTCAATACCTACTGTCTGAGAGAGCAACTTACCTTCAACTTGGGCGGTCACTTTAAGGAAGGCTTGGTCCGGCGGTGCTACTTGTCTTGTTGGGTCCGGACTGGAAGCCACGACGTTTATGGCTTTGCCATCTTCCCAATCAACGGCTGAAGATAAGGCTAACCATTTATCTGTCGTGGCAAATTTGATGGTATCTCTAACACTGAGTAGCGTATTTTGGCTAAAAGATTCCGAATCTGGCCAAATAACTTTGGCAACTAGGGTGATATGGTCTTTTCCTGTTGTCATGAGGTGTCTTTTGTGAACGGGTTCAAAGGTTACGGCCAACTTAGGGATTACCACAGGGGTCAACTCAACCACTGCCTGTATGCCACCATCACCATATGAGGCTTGGACCGTCATGGTCGACTTACCTTCCATCTGCGTGGCTTGCCATAGGACTGTACTGAGTGGTGATAGACCCGAAGCCGGTTGAACACCTATACTGGAAGGTGTTGATATGTTAATCGAAGCTGAAACAGGCTTGGTATGCCCATCCGCATATATTTCATAGACACTGGCTGAAAAAGCTGTGCCGGCATCTTCTTGTAATGTAAGTTGATTGTCGCTAAGACTTAGAGCATAGCCAACGACACGGTTTGGATCGTCATCTGTGGCCTCCCTACCGTTTTTAGATCCTTTTGCGCCTGATGTAGAACCCACTTTCATACCTGCAATGGCAACGCCTAGAGCCGCTACGGATACAGCACCGCCAACAACGGTTACCCAAGGTAAGCCCTCACCTTCTTCGGCATCTGCCGGTTGTGCCGGATCTTGATTGCTTGGACTGGTACTTGGACTTGACGTTGAACCTCGAAAGGTAAGGGAGCCGATAATAGCTTCGACTTCACCAATAACCATAGAAAAATGTTCCCCTCTGTCCCAGCCTGGATCAAAGCCTTCAGTATCTCTCCACTCGACGACAGCCTGAGCAATTAAGAGAATACCCCCTTCATCTGTTGGTAAAAAATAGGCCCATTCTTTTATTCTTACTTTATAAAAATCATCCACAAACATCTCAGATTCCAGTAAAAAAGCCCTGTAACCATGAAGGGTTGTTTCAGATACTTGATCTATGTCTTCGGCTTCTGCAGCCATCAACCAAGATAAGTCTGTTATCTCCGTGAATCCTCTGGCCAAGAAATCATCCGGTGATTCAAAGATGTGGTCCACATCTGTGGCTTCTACAAACCTAATTCGTACGTCTCCCTTGCCACCCCAACCCCGGTCAACAAAAGTATCTTCCGTCTGTCCCATAACCGAGTTGGCGTATAAGCCTCCAAAGGAAATCCAACTATCATTGTATTTATTATAGCCTTGTAATTCATCTGAGATCCACCAATGAGAGGGTAACTGAAAATGCGTCACCGGCCACCACCAGTCATCACCTTCCATATCCGGACGATACGAAGCATCATAGACATTGGCCCATGCCAGTTGTCCGGTAAAAATCATGCATAAAAAAAGTATGGCAAAAAAACGTCTCAACTTAAGCTTTGACCCAATCATGCTTTTACCCCCTTTGCTGTATGCCAAAACAGTTTAAAGGCAACCGGTAGTGCAGAGGCACTTGTCACCAACATAGGCAATATACCGACAAAGCCATAACCCACCAATAGTTCTATGGCACTGTATACAGAAGCGCCTTGAGTCAATACGGTTAATGCGCTCATCACAAGTGTCACTAAACGCAAAGTATTAGGACCTGAATCCGCTTTGGCAACCGGTTTGCCCATTAGACCGGAGACCGAGGCCGCTAAACCGAAGGCCAACCTAGGAAATGCTGAAAATAGGTTGCCCAGACCACCGGTTAAGAGCATCAAGATAAGGTCCATGATTGTGATCATCGCCAAGGATAGAGCCGGTCTTTTGATGGAAGTTCTGACCAGCTTTTTGGCAGCTGGTGCTACAAATGTAAGTGTCTGTTTCATATCCGGTGCTTGTTGTCCTATAAGGGTCTGCCAAGGTAGTTCCATACCACCTGCAACCGCCATAGCCTGACTTGCTAACTGAGTACCTTTTCTCAGTGAACTCGATGCTTGTTTTGTCTTTGGCACAATATTTTGCTCTTGGCTGGTGACATACTCAATAAGGGATACCCATTGGCCCATCCCCGCCTTCCAAATCAAAGCGCCTTTAGTAATAGACCGGTGCTTCACAATGTCTAAGACCTCCTGCCATTCATAAGGCCCTTCCTGCTTCTCCTGATCAAAAAGAAACCATTCTTTCATTTCACATTCCCCTTTTTCTAAATATTATAGATGCATTTTTACATGCTTATCTTATCCTAGTGCAACATCTAGAACCATCATCACCGTGAATCCAATCATACATCCAATGGTTGCTACGTCAGTTTTTGAGCCACCGACTTCTCTTTGTGCTTCCGGTATAAGTTCTTCAACAACAACATAAATCATCGCACCTGCTGCAAATGCCAAAGCATAAGGCAGCAGATGTTGTATTTTAACAACTGTATAAGCACCAATCACACCCGCTATAGGCTCCACGATGCCTGAAGCCTGACCATATAGAAATGCTTTCCTTCTACTAAATCCTTCTCTTCTTAGTGGAATCGACACTGCCGCACCTTCAGGAAAGTTCTGTAATCCGATACCAATAGCGAGTGCTACGGCCCCAGCTAGGCTTGCAGAGCTGCCAAGTCCTGAAGCTAGAGCCCCAAAAGCTACACCCACCGCCAAGCCTTCCGGTATGTTGTGAAGTGTGATGGCTAAGACAAGCAAAACACTCCTTTGCCAATTTGTTTTAATACCTTCTGCGTCTGCGGTCGATAAGCCCAAATGAAGATGGGGCAGCACTTTATCAACAGCGTAAAGGAAAGCACCGCCAAATAAAAAACCAAGGGCAACCGTAACAAAAGGCGTTTGTCCTAACTCCTCAGCCATATCGATTGCCGGTGCTAGTAGGGACCAAAAACTGGCTGCAATCATGACGCCGGCTGCAAAACCCAGCATACCGTTTAAAACAATCTTGTTGATGGTTTTGAAGAAAAAAACCAGTGATGCGCCAAGTGCTGTAACAAACCATGTAAACATAGTTGCTATGAGCGCTTGTTGTATTGTATTAAATTGACCGATCCATAGAATCATATTTCTTAACCCCTTCCAATCTGTTTTTCTATCTTGATTCTGTTCCAAGTATTTAAATGATGTTACACCTATTTTATGGTTAAGGCGTCAAAACTATATAGTTGAACTTTCACCTACCATATGTAGTTATGAATGTATCAACGTAATCTACATATGGTAGGCGAATTTAGTGAAACTTAGTTTTGACCCTTTAACCA
>NZ_JCBCDA010000058.1:0-6015 GCF_059865615.1 Petrocella sp.
GAAACATAACGAGATTTGACGCAAAAACAAAAAATAATTTTCTCTGTTTTGCACAACGAAATCATCTTAAAACAAGCAATATAACCGATTCACGAAAAGGGAACAATCTGTTCATTTAATTATGCGACTGAACAGTTACGATTATTTTTTATTTGCTTTACGTTATTAGTGGAATATTTCTGCTTGATGTAGGTCAGTCTTTGTTGTGACACCTCAGGTTTAGATGCGACATTTAGCTTATCTTTGGAAGCTTCAAATCTCAACTTAGGGTGCTTTGTTTTATCAGCTCTATTGATCACTTTTCTTGCAAATGAAACACTTTCATCAGTCGCAAGTACAGCCGAATTTTCATCAGATTCCTTTTGTTCTTCTAACCGTCCATAGTTATCTGTTGTATTTTTAATAGCAAAGGGTAGTGCCAGTCTTTTATGATGCAACAACTTCTTATTAAACTCATGGGCTCTTGGCTTGTTTTGTTTATGGAGCATGTTTTGTTTATGAGTCTTGTTTTTTTCTGATCCAAGACGTGTTTTAGATTTATCCTTATCAATACCGCTAGCAGAGCTTTTGTAGTTTGATGATCTCTGATCTACCTTTTGAGTTTCTTTTTTTAAGCGTTTTTTTAATTTTGCTTCTTTGCTACTTTTTTGAGGATTGATCTTGATTGAATGCTGTTTTTGCAGATAACGACCTTCCGTTGAAAATTTCTTTTTGGGTTTTGCTTTATGATCATTCTTTTTATAGTTTTGTCGATCATCTATTCGTCTTTTGGGTACTGCATCTAAACGCGTTGCCTTTTCATGTTCAAAAGAAGTAGCATGTTCTTCATTTGGCTGAGGGTTACTTACATTATCAATTTCAAGATTCTCAGCATCATGTGCCTTTTTAAGCGTTTTCCTGAATCTTTCATGAAGCTTTTTCTTATCCGTCAATCACCCACCACCAATCTAGTATAATTTAACTTTTGGGTATCTTCTGATTCTAATTCCCCCGAATTCGGGGGAATTAAAAAAACACCTATCATAGAATAAGTGTTTTAAACGTCGTGGTCACAGTAATATTTATGACTCTTTCAAGGTGTTAAATTCATTCCCATCTTCAAGAATCATCATTTGCTGGATTGCGATTTTATTTAATTTTACGAGTCTATCCGATTGTGACATACCATCATTGATAAGTACTGAGTTAATGTTTTCCATGTTTGATAAACATATGAGTTCAGTAATTGAGGCATAATCACGCATATTGCCCTTTTTATCTGGATTTTCTTCTCTCCACTCTTTAGCTGTTTTCCCGAATAAGGCCACATTTAGAACATCTGCCTCATTGGCATAAACAAAGTTGATTTGATTTTTAGACAATGTCTCTGGAATTAAATTCTGTTTAATGGCATCAGTATGAATACGATAATTCACTTTGGCCAGTTCTCTTTTAGCAGACCAGCCAATCAATTTTTGTTCTTCTTCTTTTAGTTTTTGGAATTCCTTAATTAAGTACAATTTAAACCTTGGTGAAATCCAGGTTGCAAATTCAAAAGCAATATCCTTATGCGCGTATGTTCCACCATAGCGACCAGCTTTTGCTATGACACCTTTAGATTTTGTTCTTTCAGACCACTGTTTAACTGACATAACAAATCGATTTAATCCTGCTTCACTCATTATGACCGCATATTCATCCCTATCAAACGCAGGGTTATATATTTCTTCCCAAATTCCTAAAAACTCTATAGTATTTTTATTTCTTAACCACTTTTCAATTAAGGCCAATCCATTATCTATATTTCTAACCATATCCGTTAATGAAATATAGTCTTCATCACTCATGCTGATTACTGTTATTTCATGATCATTTACATTTATTTTAGCCATAGTGCACACCCTTTCTATTCAAGTTCTAATTCCCTCGAATTCGGGGGAATTAAAATTATTTTGATACTTAATGATACTATAAAATTATACCATATAGCAGATAAAATAACCTTTACTTTCCCATCTCTTCAGGTTTTGTTGTCATGATGCTATATAGCATGGTTTCTTTAGGAAATTTATCGATAAAAGGAATAATCACATTGCCAAAAAATAGTAGCCCTTCACCTTCATTTGAATTGGTTACATAGGATAATTGATGCTTTGATATATCCAACTGCTTTGCTAGTACCGCTCGGTCTTCTGCATTTTGATTGAGCATGTAGATAAAATCAGAGTTGCCTACAATGTTACTGACTTCCCTGTTTGCAAGGAAATCCTGTACATTTTGAGTGATACCAGTAGGAATACCACCCCACTTTCTAAAACGCTTCCAAATTTCTACTGAATACTTTGCTGTGGCTTCATCTTTTAAGAGTAAATGGAGTTCATCGATGTAATATCTCGTGGATTTACCTGAATTCCTGTTGATAGCCACACGACCCCAAACAGTTTCTTGAACAATCAACATACCAAGCATCTTCAACGTACTACCAAGCTCCTTGATATCAAAACAAACAATGCGATTGTCAATATTCACATTGGTATGATGGTTAAAGACATTCATGGAACCTAAAACGTATATTTCAAGCCTTGTAGCGATACCTGTTGCTTTATCATTATTTTGTTCAAGTAAAATGTTATAAAAATCTTCTAATATAGGCATATTCTCTTTAAAGGGATTTTCCATGTATCGTTCATACATATTTCTAACACAGCGGTCAATGATTGAAACTTCTTCACCATCTAGACCGTAGCGACCACCCACCACTTGTTCACAAAGTGAAAGAATAAAATCTGATTTATCTCTTATGGGGTCATCTTCACCATTGTCTAGATTTATATCTAAAGGATTAATGTAGTCTTTACTGTTTGGCGATAGTTTGATGACTTGTCCACCTAACTTTTGAACCAGTGGATAATATTCAGCTTCTGGATCGGATATAAAAATATCATCATTGGTAATTAAAAAGGCATTGGTAATCTCCCGTTTTGCACTAAAAGATTTACCACTGCCTGGTGTTCCTAATATAAGTCCATTAGGATTTTTAAGTTTCTTTCGATCAACCATAATCATGTTATTGGATAATGCATTGAGGCCATAATACAAGCTCTGTCCTTCCATAAAGAGCTCTTGTGTCGTAAAGGGTATAAAGATTGCTGTACTCGATGTTGTAAGTGCCCTGTTAATCTCAATAAAATTCTCACCCAGAGGTAAGGTTGAAAGAAATCCATTTTCTTGCTGGTAATCGAGTCTCCTAACTGCACAGTTGTACTTTTGAGCCAATCCACCTACCTGGAAAACAATATTTTCAAGATTTTGCTTAGTCGTTGCTGTATTAAAAATCAGTATCGTCACAAGAAACAATCGCTCATTTCTACTTTGAAGCTCTTCCAGTAGATTCTTGGCTTCAGTCGTAAAAGTCACTAGATCCGTTGGAAGAATGTCCATGTCATAACCACTTCTCACTGCCTTTTTCTGTTCCTCAATCTTCATTTTGTCGATGTCAGTGATTTTTCTCTTAATCATTTTTATAGCTTGGCTCTGATCAATTGATTTTATATGGAAATTTACCATAACATCACTGTTTAAATCTAAAATGTCTGCAAGCATACGATCTGTCAGTTCAGGTGCAAGTATTTGAAGGTGACTAACTGCGCCTATCGTTTTACCAACCTTTAGCTGCTTTGGATCGGCGAAATTAAATGATGTGGGTGCAATGATATCCTTGGTACTCATCCCTCCGTTTTTAACTAGATCCCAATCGAAGTTGAGCTGTTCCTTGGTGTCTTGATTGCAAATCCTATGAAGCAGTTCAACCCTTTCTTTACCTGTTAAAGCATAGGATTTAACACCCATGACTTTAAAATTATTTATAATATCCATCTCGATTCGTTCTAGTCTTGGTTTTGCCTTTCTATAAGTATCACTTTCTATACTGAATGTGATGTATTTAGTCTTGATAAGACCATTATTGCCTTTAGCCAGTTGATTTTGAAGCATATCGGAATATTCTTTTCTTATGGTATTAAAGTCATCCTCTTGCTCATCAATCCGTATTGCCTCCAGAAATATATTGGTATTGGCTGTCATGTTGACAAAGGACAATTGGACCGATATGGCTGCATCAAAGTAATTTAAAAAGTCGCAGTAGTTCTCAAATATGAGTGTCTTATCTTCATTTTGCGCTAATAAATAATTAATATCAAAGAATTGAATGGTCTTTGAAAACTTTCGGTTGTTGATCTGACAGATACCATCAGGGAATATGGCTTTGTATGCCAATGTATCTTGAACGGTATTAGGTACTTTCCGTTTGGTTTTTTTAAGCTTCTTTGTTTGCTTATTTTGGGTCTTATCTTTTTTTAGGTTTTTTTTGTTGTTTTTTAATGTCTTTTGGTTTTTGGCGAGTTGTTGTTCCCGCTTTTCTGCTTGCTTTTTTCTCAAGTTCTAGACCCTCACTTTCTTCTTCAGTATTTAAGTAAGCATAAAAGTTTTGTGACTTATAAAGTCTTACTTTAGGATAAACAAATTTTTGTCTGATGATATGCCCCATATACTTCTCAAATACAATTCCATCTTTTTCGAATATCGCAACAAAGAAAAACGGAAGTACACAGCCAATCATTAAAAACACTGATGCTAGAATATATATAGGACAACATGAATGGAAAGATTCTACGGTTTAAGCTATAATAAGAAAAGCAAACTAGGAGGATCTATCATGGGATCAAATAAGAAGTACGATGCAACATTTAAACAAGATGCAGTCAATTATTATTACTCGTCTGGTCTGTCAATGCAGCAAGTAGGAGCGTCTCTAAAAGTTGCAACATCGACTATCAGTAAATGGGTATCTAATGCGGAAGCTAATGGAGGTTCAGTTCAGCATGTTGGATTGGGGAATTGTTCTTCTGATTTAGAAAAAGAAAATGCTGCTTTAAAAAAAGAACTACGTGACCACAAAGATGCCCTTGAAATATTAAAAAAGGCTATAGGCATACTACAAAAATAACTGATACTATATACTCTAGCACTAAAGAGTTATCACAATTACGACCAGAGAAATGCAAAGTTTCAGTTAGTGGTGTGCTTAAAATATTAGACGTTTCAACCTCTGGTTACTATAGTTGGCTCAACCGAGAAGAATCAAAGCAACAACTTCGTAAAGTTGAGATGAAGATAAAAATCAATCAAATTTATAATGAGTCTTTTCAAATATATGGCGCTCCTAAAATCACGGCGATTCTTAATGCCAGAGGTGAAATAATAGCAGAAAAGACTGTGGGTAACTATATGCGCGAAGAAGGTATAAAGGCAATATGGGTAACACCTTATAAACGTACGACAATCGATCCTGACTTTGATAATAAGCTTACTAACATATTAAAGAGACAATTTACACCAGCAGCTCCTAATGCTGTTTGGGTAACGGATATTACATATATTTATACTCTATCAGGGTTTGTATACCTAACAAGCATTATGGATTTATTTTCTCGAAAGATCATAGGTTGGCATGTTGGTGATACTTTATCAACAGAACATGTAATAAAAGCAATAAACAATGCAAAGAAAAATCGAAAAATAAACCAACCCATTCTAATTCATAGTGATAGGGGCTGCCAAT
This sequence comes from Petrocella sp., assembly GCF_059865615.1. Classification (NCBI taxonomy): domain Bacteria; kingdom Bacillati; phylum Bacillota; class Clostridia; order Lachnospirales; family Vallitaleaceae; genus Petrocella; species Petrocella sp. The sequence continues at coordinate 5,600 of NZ_JCBCDA010000058.1, forward strand.
TTGTATCAAAAAGTTATTTAGAAGCAACTCCTTGGGACAATGCCTGCATTGAATCATTTCATGCACTTATAAAAAGAGAATGGTTAAATCGTTATGTTATAAAGAATATAAAGCATGCACATCAACTAATTTTTGAGTATTTAGAAACCTTTTACAATACAGTCAGAATTCATAATCACTGCGGATTAATATCTCCATATGACTACGAGAGCACTTTCGCGAGTTAATGCAATAGAATATTTCCGTTTATTTTGTCCGAAAACTTGACATAAGACCATTGTGGTTGAAACTTCAGAATATAAAGAAGTGATTTATCGATTGAATTACTTATTAGATACAAAAGGCTTTGGTTTGATTACCGGTGGTCCTGGTCGCGGTAAAACAACAGTTATAAGAAATTTTTCGAAATCTTTAAA
>NZ_JCBCDA010000151.1:0-1976 GCF_059865615.1 Petrocella sp.
AAATCTTCAATTGAAAATAAAAAGTGTATTTTTGAAAAAGATGGGTTGCCCGAAACTTACATATTATCAGGATGAAACGCCGCTAAAAGTGGTCTATAGAGCCGATGAACAGCAGGAAAAAGTTGTACAGAGGTTTTATAGGATCGATCCAATGGCTGAGATGTATATAAGTTACACTCCTTATGTTTATGTAGGGAACAATCCGATACTTTTAGTCGATCCTGACGGAAGAATATGGGAACCTTCTGATGCAATAAAAAATTCTTATTCATATAACTTAGCTTTGAGAACAGGAGAAATGCAAAAGCTTAAATCTTCGTTCGAAACTGGCAATATGAAAAATCATATTTATAGGATTAGGGGAGAGCATTTAATGGAAGGTACTGGAAATGCTAGTATGGGATTTATGAGGGATGGAAAATATATGCCAATCAATGCTATTACTGCTGAAGATATAGGAGATAATTTGCAGTTAGTTTTTAATGCTAGGATTTCAAATAAGAGTTTAAATTCTATTGTTGGTTCAGATACCTTCGGTCATGAATCATTTATTCATAACTCAAGAAAAATAAGTAGTATAGAGGAATTACTATCTGGCAATTATTCAAAGGAGTATATAGCCTATAAGCTCATAATGATTGGAAATTATGAAGGGGATATAAAAAAGGCGGATGGAAACTATACATCTGGGGGACAGTTAGATCATGTAAAATTCTTGCAAGGGAAGAAAGGTTCTTACAATACATTTGTTGGTCAATTACTTGATGTTGCATCTGAAAAAGAAAGAGGAGTATTAATGCAAAAAATTAGTAGTTATGTAGATGACCTAGTGAGAAACGGAGACCCAAATGTGAGACGATATACTGGGGATGATGCTAAAAAATTATTTGAAGAATTAAAGAAACAGTTTAAATAATGAAGAATCTATTTTTTATAATTACATTAATATCAATGTCATGGACTCAAAGTTCAACTGAGTATATGAAATACGATTTTTTCCAAGACAGTGGTATTAACACAAAAGGGAGTTTCAGTTCCGTAGTTTCAAAATATATTCAAGATACTGTTTTTAATTACTATTACTATGGTTTAGACAGTAATTTTGTAATTAACGACATTAGAAATTATGATCATTTGACAAAAGAATATTATGACCATAATTCATATTTTTTATACGGGGTTTTAAAGCTAAAAACTGATGCATTTAAAGGTGAAGAGTGGAAAACACAGTATGATATAGACTATTTTGATAGCCTCACCGTAAGGGTATTAGACATCTATTTAGACACAATTATATATGAGTTTAATACTAGTAAGTGTTACTTATTTGATTTCAACTACGATAAAAGAACGGCTGGTGAGGATTTTCTAGATTTTCGGATATACTTTGATATAAACAGAAAAATTGCTATCAAAAAAGAGTATTATTTTGATGATAGGTTAAAGGGGTATGAGTTGTTAGTCAATGAACGCACCATAAATACCCCCCCCCGTTAAGCCGAGGCTATCAGATTGAAACGCCGTTGGGCATTACGGCATAGGAAAAGCGAAACCCGCCTGTTTTTGGGCGGGTTTTGTTATTTTAGAGCATGGCGATGTTTTTGCTGAAGAAGTCCTTGAACTTGTTTTTGGTGAGCATGCAGTCAATCATCCTGAAAAGGGCCTGCTTGTCTGGCTCCTCAAGCTGTTCTATCATCCGCAGCCTTTCGCTGGTGGTTTTATCCTCAATGGTCACTTCTTTAGGGATGCTGCCTTCGTAATGGATTAGCTGGTCAACGGTTAAACCAAAAAACTTAGCAATTTTATCAAGGGCATTGATAGATGGCTCCCGTTCGCCCTTCTCTACTTTATTGTAATTGGCAGGGTGCATGCCAGCAACCGCAGCCACTTCCTTTTGCATCAAGCTTTTATCTTCCCTTATTTTTTTGATGTTTAAGCCTATGTGCATAATCTGTAATGTTTTTGAATGCGTTTAG
>NZ_JCBCDA010000155.1:0-2278 GCF_059865615.1 Petrocella sp.
ACTCACATCCCAATCAAAGTTATATGACATTATTTCTGGCTCTTTATCTTCAAAGGCATAGATCATTTTCAATAGGATTTCATCCCAATACTTACTAACCTCGGACAGTAATTCTTCAGATGTATCCATTTTAACATCCAATCCATTTGCGATCTGATAGCTATAGATGGCTTTTCCTGGTACACCGAACCACTCGCCTTTAGGACTATGTTTGACATCATAGAACTTTCTAAGACCTGCGGCAATGATTGGGTTTAGAGTATTCTCTAGATTCCATGTTGACTTAACTGAAAAAATTGGTTTTTTGCCTTTTAGTCTAAATGACATGGTGATATTTTCCCCTTTAAGTTGATTAATTCCAAATTATATATCAAAACGAGAGAGAAGTAAAGTTAAATTTTTAACTTTTATAAATAGATATGAGTATTAGAAAAGATGCTAGTCACGGAATGGGGATTCCTACTAGCTTTACTCATTCAACTAATCAAACTATAAGAGGTTCAACTATGAGCAACAATACTATTTATCAATCTAAATTTCACTACGTCTACCGCATCACTAATCTAGTAGAAAATAAGCACTACTATGGCGTTAGAACATCTTCTATTACACCTAAAGATGATTTAGGTATCAAGTATTTTTCTTCCAGTGCGGATAAAAACTTCGTAAAAGACCAAAAACTCAATCCGCAAAATTACAAGTATAAAGTGATTTGTGTTTGTCAGTCAAGGGAGAAAGCAGTGGAATTGGAGATTAAATTTCATAAAAAGTTTGATGTTGGTGTTAATGAGAGTTTTTACAATAAATCAAAACAGACGAGTGATCGTTGGGATACAACAGGTGTGAGTTTAAATTTGGGGATGGTTTTAGTGAAGCATCATAAAACAGGTGAAATGAAGAAAATTTCAAGAGATGATCCCCTCTACACATCAGGCGAATGGATTAGTGCAATAACAGGTATGGTTAATGTTAAGCACCATATAACTGGACAAACCATGCAAATGTCAAAGGATGACCCTAGATATTTGTCTGGTGAATATGTTAGCGTTAATAAAGGTATGATTAATGCTAAACATAAAGATACTGGTGAAAGGAAGTTTATGTCAGTTGATGATCCTAGATATTTATCGGGCGAATGGGTTAGTCCATTAACAAAGATGTTAACTGTAAAACATCATATTACCGGTGAAACGAAGAAAATATCAAAGGATGACCCTAGATATTTGAGTGGAGAATATGTTGATGTGTTGTTGGGAATGCACACTGTAAAGCATCATATCACTAACGAAAGAGAGTTTATGCCAGTTGATGACCCTAGATATTTGGATGGGACATATGTCAGTATCATGAAAGGGATGGTTAACGTGAAGCATAAAGATAATGGACAAACCATGCAAATGTCAAAGGATGACCCTCGTTACACATCAGGAGAGTATGTTAGTATCAATAAAGGTATGATTAATGCTAAACATAAAGATAATGGTAAAACTGTGCGAGTGTCTATTGATGACCCTAGATATTTGGATGGGACATATGTTAGTATCAATAAAGAAATGTTGGTTGTAACACACAAAGATACCGGACAAACAACACAAATGGCTAAAGATGACCCTAGATATTTGTCTGGTGAATATGTTTATTTCGCTACAGGTATGGTTAATGTTAAGCACCATATAACTGGACAAACAACACAAATGGCTAAAGATGACCCTAGATATTTGAGTGGAGAATATGTTGGTGTAAACTCTGGAAAAATGTGGATAACAAATGAGATAGAAAGTAAATTTGTTGATAAAGATTCGGAAATCCCAAGGGGTTGGAGAAAGGGAAGGATTATAAAACAAAAATAAGATGAAAAGTTACTAGTGCACTAGTAACCATATTTAAAGATTATGAAATTATACTTTTCTTACCTTTCATTCTCATAACTTTATACCTCCTCATGTTGGTTGTGAGTATTTAATTTATTCTTAACCCCCAATTATTAGGCTCATAACTTGTACAGCCCCTAACCAAGCTAATCCACAAATAATTATTACCATCGGAAGGATCATTCCTATAGCAATCAAAGCCATAATTGTACCGAATATAACATCTCCCTTTTTAGAGTAATTTTCTGGTTTACACGTATCATCATTCTCATTCTCATTCATTTCATTAATCCCCTGATATGGTTCCATCTTTGCCTGCAAACCGTATTCACGCTCCATTCTCTATAACATGGATTGCTTGATTAATCTCTTGTAGCTCAAATTGGTTATCTGTGCACATATCTCTG
>NZ_JCBCDA010000098.1:0-2387 GCF_059865615.1 Petrocella sp.
ATATATATCACTACCGATGGTAGTTTTTTATCAGAATAATAAAGAAGGAATTCAGCCTATGTATAACGAAAATGGCAGGGAAATTTTAATATTTCGTACAGAAAAATCAACAATTAAACAGACGTCAGATTGACGCCATAGGTTTTACACGGTTTACATTGGTAGTATATAAATACTTTGGAGGACTAAACCAGAAGAATAATATATTGTAAAGAAATGAAGTTGTTAAGTTATATTAACAGTAGGAGAACTAATGCTAAACATAGAAACTTCTAATTTTACCATTAATACAATGTGGTTATTACATCCCGATTATACAAATCTAGTTCAAAAACTAAAGGAGAAAAAATACAATTGTCCCGACTTTCGCCCAGGTTTTTTACCTGCATCAGGTATTTTAGCTAAAAAAGGAACACAAAAAGGTGAGGTTTTTGTCACCGTGGAACCTCAACGAAGAACATTAGGAATTGAGGGACTTTCGATAAAAGATGTATCGAGGTATTTTGATGAAGTCATGGAACTTCTTAGTAGTAGTTATGAAGATATTGAAAAGAATGTTATCGCCTATGAACTTATTGGAACCATAGTAATAAGCTCTAATCAAAAGCCATTGGAAAAAATAGGAAACATTTTCGGTGAGAATGAATTATTTACACGGTTCAAAGATGTTTTGGGCGAAGATGTGACCCCATTTACCATAAAAGTAATATCAAAAGGAAAAACACCGATTGAACCAGAATGGTTTGAGATTACTATTGGGCCGTATGAACCTCAAATTAATACACACTATCATCTAAGACTTGTATATAGAAGTCATTCAAGAACAAAACTTACAGGTTTTATTGAAGACTTTGAAGATAAGGCACTGAAGTTGATAAATAAAATAGAGGGATAAAGATGTTTGAACAAAATTGGACGGGAATTTCTCCGAGTATTTATACAACCGGAACTATATCAACCTCTATTGAAGAAACCGATCCCGTGTACCCAGACTCCTCTGAATATGAAAATTATCTAAAAATTAAAAGACCTATAAGTATTCCTTTTACTACGAAAGAATTTGATGTATGCGCATCCTTAACAGAGCCATGTGGACAACTCACAAATACTCTCGATTTAATTCAAGAATTAAAGGAGAAAGTTTCTACTGCAGAGAGTCCTCGAATACTTACTCCCATTCAAGCTTATGAGCTAGCATTAAGTACTCTTAGAACTTTTGAAAACAAATGGGAAGACTACGTGAAAGAAGAGGCGAGGCTTTTATCTATTTTTGATGAGGATGAAGATTAGTGATTTACGAGTACCCAGCTAAAGACCAACCTGTAAGGCAAGGAGATATTTTTTGCTCGTTACCATTGGTATCATTAGATTTAAACAAAGTGGTTACATTATCTGATAAGGGGTTATTCGAAGAGTCAAGTTGGCAAATAATAAAGGATAAGAAGGATATTGTGGTAGCTACCCCGTTGAGACAAACTTGGGGTATTGTTGCTACGCAAGATTGTGATGCTAGTCGTGCACCGATTATCTCCTTATTCGAAATTAGGACTTTTAAGGAAATTGTTGGAGGGGATTTACCGAAAAATCCTAAAAAATGGGTCAGCATGATCACACAAAGGTCTCGGCTCAATGCACATTGGTTTTATTTGCCAAGTGACGAAGATATAGGCTTTAAAGAAAGAATGGCAATTAACTTCCATGTTATGTTTCAAGTTAATAGTGATTATTTTAAACAAAGTGTCGAAGAATCAAGGAAGGGGCGGCTAAATAAAGTCGCATTTCAACATTATCGTGAAAGTATAGCTCAATATTTCAGACGGTATCCATATGATGAGTGGTATTCTCTAACCAATGAAGAATTTATAGAGTATAACAATGAGAAAGGCCCTGTAGAACCATTCGAATGGCAAAAATCAAAGAACAAAAAAGAAGAATAAACTTCCAACATCCTATTGTTTTCGTGCCCCCGTTAGTCATTAGCATCCAGAGCAATCGATGAACTATATAATCCTCATGCACTTACGTTGATGCCATGCAATTCTATTGCATGGTCGTGACTGTGCAATCTCTCAGGCATAGCTTCGCTACGCATCTACTTGAATGCGGTACTGACCTGCGGTATATCCAGGAGGTGTTAGGGCACAAGAGTTCAAAAACAACAGAAATCTATACGCATGTAAGTAACAGGGATATAGGGAAGATAAAAAATCCGCTGGATAGCTTACAGATAAAAGGAGAAGAGGATGATGATTGAAGATGTTCGACCAGAGGGATGTATATGCGAGCTCTGTTCGGATATATCGATAGGTTGGAAGGATATACGAACCAAGTTCGGATATACGATGTTATACGCAATTAAATTTTCACTGGTCTAAATCTCATTCTTC
>NZ_JCBCDA010000099.1:0-3433 GCF_059865615.1 Petrocella sp.
CAGCTTTGTTACTAGCCCTTAGAACACCCAAGTTCTTGCAAGAATTTATCATTATTTCAGGTGGTCAAGGTGGTGGTGGTATGATGAATAAAATCTATTCGACAGCACGGATTTACCAGATGGGTAAATCCGTATTTACAAAATAGGAGGGCACTATGGCGCTTATAGACGAAATGGCCTTGGCCTTTATTTTATTAATACGATCAGGAGCAGGGCTCAGAGTCATCTATTGCTTTATATCCATGGTAAGTGACGAGGAACAGGCGGTTACATACAAAAAACGGATTAAGCATACGGCTGTATTTTATATTCTTGCTGAATCAGTCTATATCATCAAAGACCTAGTCTTATACTACTATACATAAGGAGGAAAATATGGAGCAGATTAAAAAATTAAGAGCAACCATTTTAAAGAAAGCTACTGAAGAATATGATAGGCTTATGAAGGACTTGAAAAAACTTCCGGTTGAACAAGTATTGTCAAAAGCCTATGAGATTGTGATGAAGGAAGAGTTCCTAATTATGTTAGAGCATGGAGATCATATGGATATGGAAACACTACAGGTATTAAATAGATTAGAACATCCACTGAGTAAGCTTTACTTAGAATGGCTTGAACAAGATCATGATATAACGGAAGAGTTGACAACAACTTTGGCAATGGTTGTAAGTGCGTACTTAGAAGATCTGGATTTGAATCAAGATGATGAAAATAAGTTGGAAATGGGGATTAAATGATGGGTAAAAAAGAGTTAATTATGAGCCGTATGCAAGTAGAACTAGAACATGCCCTTGAAAGTAAGGTCGAACCTGTAACCGGTGAATCTTACATGACGCTTCAATATGTCTACAGCATGTTAAAAACCTCATTTGAAAAGACGTTCATACCTGAGCATATTCTAGACATCTTCATGTTACAAGAATCTCCTTTAAGCAAGTATTATGATTATTTTATTGACCATGATTGTTTCAAAAAGGAAGTGAATTGGGATACGATTTCAAGAGAATATGCCATCTACAGAGAATGTGAATTTGTGGAAGAACAATTACATGACAAGGTCGAAAAAGAATACAAAGCCTTTATGAAGACCGTTATAGACTTGGCACCTTATCAAATGGGGCAATTAATTTCTGAGATAAGTTTTAAAATGCAGGTATTAAGCATTTTTAGATATCAGGATTGCTTTAGTATAGAAGACATGGAAGTGCTACAAGGTATAGAGGGATTATTGGATAAGGCGTATGGGAAATAAAGTGGAGAATATCTGACACCGGCAGATGAGCATTATCTTTTGGCAACGACAATGGATTGCTTGGGAGAAGTCGTGGAGGAGGAACGAAATGAAGAAGATTCTTTGGAAGATGCACTGGAAGCATAAGTTTATTTTAGCACTGCTTAGAGTTGTAATATATCCTTCCATTCTTAACCAGTGATTTCATGGATGTTAAAAAAGTGTGCGATAATCGAACGTTCTATTGACACAAAAAGAGATTTGGTGTAAGATATTAGTACACGAGAAGTGTGTTTATGAAGGAGAGATAATTATGTTTACGTTTGAGGAATTAGGGATTAAGCTGAAGGAAGTTAGAGAAAACAAGAATTTAAGTCAGAAGGAGTTATCATCGTTATTGGAAGAAAAAGGACTTAACTTAACACGAGAGGCTATTAGTAAAATTGAAAGTGGTAAAAGGTTAGTTAATGCGATTGAATTGAGAGTCCTGGCAGAGGCACTGAATACAAATTCTGAAACATTATTAGGCGAAGAGGAAGAAGAGATTGACCTTATAGGTTTATGTAGGAGAAACGGTGATATTGAAATAACGGATGAAACAGAGTGGGCATTAGATGAACTCTGGTATTTTATGACAACTATCGCCAGACAGAAAAAATTATATAAAGGTGAGATTGTAATTAAGAAAAATGATCCGAACTGGGTGTAGTATGGAAAAACAATATAAATTTTTAGATTATACAAAAGAAGATAAGATGTTACGGCTAGAAATTAGAGAAAAGGCAGAAGAAGTCAGATTCAGATATGCTAAAAAAGGTATATCTGATATTTTTGATATTGTTGAGAATCAAGCGGTTTTAATAATCAGACCAGAGGATGTCATTAGGATGTCAGGCGCTACATTGTACAATGACAATGAATTGTTGATGTTTATTAATTCTGAATATACAGTTGGTCATCAGAGATATACTACTGCTCATGAATTAGGACATATTGTTATGCATTTAGATATGCTTAAAGAAATGCATTTGTTAAAAAAAGATAGAGTCATAGAGAAAGAAGCAGACATATTTGCTACGGAGTTTTTAATGCCTGCAAATGGTGTTTCAGAAGTATTCTATAAACTGATAGATCGAGAACCACTTGAAGTGACAGTAGATGATGTGATAATTATGCATAATTATTTCAAGGTGAGCTATAAAGCAATGTTAAATAGACTAGTATATTTAGAATTGTGTCATATTAATAATTATGATGAGCTTTTAGAGTGGTGCAGTCTAGAAAAAGCTGATAGTTTATGGAATAAAACAAATGAATTAGGATATGATTGCACATTAATAAGCAAAGACAGACGTTATTATATGGATAAGGAGTATGAACTGATACTGAAAAAAAACTATAAAAAAGGGATAATTTCATTTGCTAAATATAAAGAGACGATGGAGTATATGGGCAAAATGCCTTTGATTGGGGGCATAGATGAAAATAATCACTAAGTTTGAAGCAGCAGTATCAGATACAGACATATTGATAGATTTATTCAGAACAGATACATTGGATTTGCTAAAAATAGTGTTTAATAAAGTTATAATTCCAGATTATATTTATTCAAGAGAAATACCAAATATAGCCATTAGATTTAAGGATGATACTTTCTTTGGGCTGAAAAAGTATATAGAAGATAATGAAGGGTATATTCTAGTTGTAAAAGATTCAGACATGCTAAAAGAAGAGCGGATGTTGAAAAAAGCACTTATTAAAGAAATCAAAGATATTGCAGGTAGAGGTGAAGTTGAGTGTGTGAGTTATGCTCATGCAACTGGTATTAGAATAGTCGTATCAAACAACCATAGGGAATTTGATGAATTAAATAAACCAATTCCACCTTTGATTAATACTTATGCTATTATGGTAAATTATTATCATATTCTGACAATAGCATATTACATGAGAAAATTGATAAAGATGTTGCAACTGAGTACTACGATAAAATCAATAAAGTTAAAGGATCTTCACATAATTTTGGAAAGAAGATAGATGAATCAATTGAGTATTTCAAGGTAACTGTTCAGAACCTCTAGTCAAAGATGAAGTCTGGAGTTCCTGAAATTGCATTTTTGATTGCTTCGTAGGCATTGTAACCTTGCTTGTGAGCAGTGCCAACATATGACATAATTTTCAGATACTCCCGAGCGCCTTGT
>NZ_JCBCDA010000035.1:0-41486 GCF_059865615.1 Petrocella sp.
GTCCTATAGGGCCTTGGTGGATATCGGAGGGATTATTATGAGCTTGGAGCAATACCATAGATTATCAACAAAATATGATAGGTTTGTATATGAAAGTTATCAGGTGGAAACCATAGATGAGAAGTTGATGCTGAATTATCAGTACAGGTTAGAAGGTGACAACCAAACGCCTATAACTTTTTTTCATCGCGTCAGTTACGAACTGATACACGAGTTGGAGGAGCAACTGAATCTTGAGCAGTTAAATAAATTAGATGCCCTCATATTCTCTATTGGTTTGATTGAAGGAATTAATTATTATAAGAGTGTATGTCCCAAATCATATGTGATTGCATGTGGCACCATTGATGTTGATCAAAAAAAATGGTGGCAAAAATTATTTTATCACGGACTAGGGGAATTGATTTACCTAAATGGGATGTCGGATGAGGTGACGGAACCTAATTTGGTTCATTTTATTTGTGACCATAAGTGGCCAAATATTTTTGAAGAGATGGATTTGGATTTGTCTGGGAACTTGATTCCTGTAGGAGGTGGTAAGGATTCCGTGGTGACCTTGGAGCTTCTAAAAGGTATGAAAGAGGATAATCTGTGTTTTGTGATGAGTCCACCTCAAGCAGCGATTGATTGTATTCATATTGCCGGGTATAAGAATTATCTCTTGGCCAAACGTTATATAGATAAGAAAATACTAAAGATGAACGATCAAGGGTTTCTTAACGGTCATGTGCCTTTTTCGGCCATATTAGGCTTTATTGCGGTAATGGGGGCAGCCTTAGTCGGTAAACGCTACATTCCCCTATCTAATGAGCGCAGTGCCAATGAATCAACGGTTATTGGTGCCAGCTTTAACCACCAATATTCTAAGAGCTATGAATTTGAAAAGGATTTTAATAATTATGTGAACCGTTATTTGATTCGGGACATTAATTATTTTAGTTTACTTAGACCATTGTATGAAATAGATATAGCAGAAAGATTTGCTAAGCACGAGGCATATCATGAAGTTTTTAGAAGTTGCAACCGAGGTAAGAAGGATAACAGTTGGTGTGGTCACTGCTCCAAATGTCTTTTTGTTTTCATTATTTTAGCGCCTTATATGTCAGAAGAAGCCTTGATACGTATCTTCGGCTATAATCTGTTGGATAACATGGATTTGGAACCCATATTTCTTGAACTCATTGGTGTCAAAGAGGTTAAACCTTTTGAATGTGTGGGTACCATCGATGAGATTCGTTGGTCTATGAAACACATCATTGAAGAACTTGAAGAAAAGAACAAACTAAAACCAAGTCTGGTCAAAGTTTTTGAACAAATCATACCCCTAGACACGATTAATCCACCGAGTAAGTTTGAAGAAGAAAAGGATATACCAGATCACTATTTGGGATTGCTTGAGGAAAAGTTATGATAACATATTGGAAGGACCAATTTGATAATAAAAAAATTGTGATTTTAGGCTTTGGAAAAGAAGGTATTTCAACTTATCGATTCATCAAGTCCATTACTGATAAATGCCTTATACAGATTATGGATCAGAATATTGCCCAACCGGATAAGCAAGTTCAAAAAATAGATACATCGACCTATTTTTATCCAAAAGAACGGTATTTAGATTTTGACAAAGACATTGATTTGGTTTTTAAAAGTCCGGGCATACCTTTAATGCATATAAAAGGCTTAATAGAGCCAGATAAAATAACGTCTCAAAGCAATGAGTTTATCAAAGTTTATAAAGACCATATGGTTGGCATTACAGGAACAAAAGGTAAAAGTACAGTTTCTACGTTAGTATATGAGCTTCTTAAAGGAGAAGGTATGAATGTTGAGCTGATTGGTAACATTGGGAAACCACCTTTTGACCATATCCCCCCAAAGGCGCTCTCCACTTTTTTTGTCTATGAACTATCATCACATCAATTGGAAACGGTCAGTGTATCACCTAAGTATAGTATCATACTTAATATATTCCAAGAGCATTTGGATCACTATGCGTCTTATGATCATTACGCAGAAGCCAAAATGAACATAGGTCGGTATCAAAGCAATGAAGATGTTCTGATTTATAGCGCCTTGGATGAAGAAATCCCAAAGAGACTGGATGGGTACAAAAGTAAGCTTATACCAATTACAAAGAATGAAGCTGTAAGAGTCGGCCTAATCGTGACCCCTAGTGGTATAGATTTGACAGGTGATTTTAACACAGTGCACTTAGATCAGAACTTAAAAAGACATTTAATGGGCGATCATAACCTAATCAATATTGGTGTGGCTGTATATATAACCTTATTATTAGGTTATAAGCAATCAAAAACAAGAGAAAAGGTCATTGAGAAATTCCCAGGATTACCCCACAGGTTGGCTTTCGTGGCACGTGTCAATGGCGTAGATTTCTATAATGATTCCATCTCAACAATACCTCAGGCCACCATTGCAGCCGTTAACGCATTAGGAAATGTGGATTCAGTTATTATTGGCGGTATGGACAGAGGGGTAGATTATGGGTGTCTAGTGGATTATTTCAATAATCATGAGAAAATAAAAGTTATACTGCTACCGACAACAGGCCACCAGCAATATAGCAGATTAAAACACCCGGACCGACTTTTTTTGGCCAAGGATATGGAAGAAGCGGTTGCTATGGGCAAGCGGATTACGGCCAAAGACAGTATTTGTCTACTGTCACCGGCAGCCGCTTCCTATGGTGTATATAAGAATTTTGAATCACGAGGTAGGCATTTTGAATCGTTAGTCAAGCATCTGCTGTAGATAAGGTTGGCATTGACAAATGATCATTAAAATACTAAAATATAATTAAAGTATTTTATGGTAAAGGGTTCAAAACAATACAGTTGAACTTAAAAAACTTGGTTTTGACTCTATAACCATTTTGTGAAACTAATAATAGAGTTGAAAAACAGAAAGAAAAGGGAGAAATGATATGTACAATGATGGAGGCGCAATTTTTGCACTATTTGGTGGGTTTATATTTTTGTTCTTTTTGATTGGTATTGCTAATTATGTATTGATGGCAATGGGTCTTATGAAAATGGCACAGAACCAAGGCATTGAAAATCCTTGGTTAGCATGGGTGCCTATCGGTAACATCTATATCCTTGGCAAGCTTGTAAGAACAATAGAATTCGGTGCCAACAAATATGAAAAAGCAGAGATGATTTTATTGATTGGATTTGCAGCAACAGTTGTATTAGGTGTTATTCCATTAATTGGTACACTGATTAGTTTAGCTTATATGGTATTGTCCTTTATGGTAATCTTTAAGCTTTATAAGATGTATGCAGCGGAAAACGCGACATTATACCTAATTCTATCCATCGTGTTTGCCATTATAGCACCAGGTATTATCTTATTTAAAATAAAAGACAATACACCTGTAGAAGTAGCATAAAATCGTCCCATTACCATGAGACGACTTATAATGTGATGCTTGAGCAACTAAAGATATATATCTTTAGTTGCTTTTTTTCTAGAATAACAATTAAGCATATTGACTAGGATTTATTCATTTTTCTGCGAAGTTCGTCTAAGGGAATATGGCAATAGCCATAAGGATTTTTCTCTAAGTAGTCTTGATGATAAGCCTCTGCATTCCAAAACTTGATAAGGGGCTGTATTTCTGTGACAATCGGCGCAGAATATTTTTTTTGTTCTTCAAGTTTTGAGACATTAATAGTGTCTAAGTCTTCAGAATCAATGAAATAAATGCCTGTTCGGTACTGCTCACCAACATCCGGGCCTTGGCGATTGAGAACAGTTGGATCTATAATAGCCCAATAAGCTTTAAGCAGCTCAATAAGGCTTATTTTATTTTCATCATAGGATAAATAGCAAGCTTCTGTATGGCCGGTTTTTTTTGAGCAAACTTCTTCATAGGTTGGGTTGGTGGTGTGACCGTTAGCATAACCAACTGTAGATGATATAACACCATCTATGAGCTTAAAATAGGCTTCAACACCCCAAAAACAACCACCTGCAAAAACAATTTCTTTCATGAGAGTAACAACTCCTTTCATAGTTTCATAGTAAAACAAATGTAGCAAAATAGCAACTATTTAATATCGGTTGATAATACTTCTTGAGAAGTAGAAGAAATAATGTTATTATATAAATGATTAGGGTATCAACTAAGATTGGTATACTTTGAAAGTCTTAGTTTTGACATCTTAACCGTTATGGAATTACTATACTATATAGAGGTGATTGATATGAAAGGTACCGTTGTTTCCACGTGGTTAAAAACATGTAAAAAAATGCTGGGTGAAGATTTAATAGAAGGCGCTTTGATTAAGTCAAATATAGATCCTAATCGAGTTTTTTCACCATTAGAAGATGTTGAAGATCGTCAGGTATTTGGTTTAATCTCAAATATAGCTTCAGCAGGTAACATGGAAGATAAAAAATTATGGCGTCTTATTGGTACCGATAATTTAATTACATTTAAGACAGATTATCCAGGATTTTTCAGAAGGGAAAATGCTTATCAATTTTTGAATGCAATGAATGACCTACATGTGATAGTAATGAAAAGATTCTCAGGTGCAAAGCCACCGGCTCTTGACATGACCGTGATAGGCACCAATAAAGTACAATTTAAATACAGTTCTAAAAGAGGTATGTTTGATTATTTCCTGGGCCTTATGGAAGGTGTCAAATCGTATTTTAAAGAGAACTTTACTATGGTTGAGATAGGTCGAAGCGATACTGAACTTACACTGGAAATTGAATTCGAATACCCTGTTGAAGTGATTCATAATTATACACTCAATCGATTTTTTTCATTTAGATTCATTAAAGATATATCTCTAAAAATAAGCCTAGGAACGATGTTGATGGTAGCTGTTTTAGGAACGATTATAAGCCTTTTTGCACCGGAAGTCATTGGACTAAATGGTGTTGTTGGTTTTACATTGTTATCCGGGTTGGCTTCATTAATAAATGCAAAATGGTTAAATAAGCCTTTAAACTTACTAAGTAGGAGCCTTTCAGAGATGCAACAAAAAACATATAGCAAAAAATATATTGTATCATCCAAAGATCAATATGAAGATCTATTAAAACAGATTGAAGCTTATAAGGATAGTTTGAAAATCGATTTTCAAGGTTATAATGGTATTGTTGATGAGATGTCTATTTTCAGTAAAACCATGGATGAGATTTCAAAAAGTATGGCCTTCACTTCAGATGAGATTGGTGATGTGGTGGAACAACTTGCATATGCAGCGACCAGTCAAGCTGAGGAGACTGAAAGTTCAATTTATATGCTCAATGATAACATCAATGAGGTTAAACGTATTGCTCATGAGGAAAATGAGAATAAAGATGAGTTAGAGGTTTCGGTTAAGAAAATAGAAGACAGCTTTGACAATGTTGAAAAAACAGCCCATGAGATTCAAATTATTTTGAAACATTTTGAAAAAGTAAAAGAAAATGGCTTGAAATTAAAAGATAATGCTCAAGGTATTACCAACATTGTATCTTTAGTATCAGCTATATCACAACAGACCAATTTATTAGCACTGAATGCATCCATCGAAGCTGCAAGAGCTGGTGAGGCAGGAAAAGGTTTTGCAGTTGTAGCCGAAGAAGTGCGCAAGTTATCAGAAGCAACTAATGATGCTGTAGGTAAGATAAACAGTAGGCTTGGAGATTTTGTAAGTGAGATTGGTCAGATGGTTACAGATGTGGATCATCAATATTCAAGTCTTGAAGATGAGAATGAAAAATTATCACATGCGGTTAGTGCCTCAGGAGTAGCTAAAGAAACCATACAAGAAGTGGCCAATAAAATGGTTGAAACATCAAAGAAACTAGAGACAGAGACAGAGGCAATCGCAAAAGTGTTTACAAATATGGAATCACTTGCGGCCATTGCAGAAGAAAACTCCGCCTCCGCACAGCAGGTGAGCGCGAATGTCACCAATTATACAGAGCAGATTCATAATCTAAGTGGAAACATTAGTACGTTTAAAGGTATAACAGCAGGCTTTAGTGAAGATTTAAGTGTTTATAAGATATAGTGTTATAAGGCAAGCGTATGTGAACTGTGCGCTTGTCTTTTTTCGTTCTTAGTTTTGACTAAGAGTATTTCATCTAGACCGTCCCTAACCGATAACAGCTTGCCAATAATAATAGAATTCGATATGATAGTAAATAAGATAAAAATCAGAATGGACAAGAAAAGGTGGATAATCAAATGGAGCAGACCATGGAAAATCTAATAATACCCAATGGCTATAAAACAGATTTGGATATTAAGGAAACAGAAAAAGCAATTAAACTTATTAAAGACTTTTTTGAAAGAGATCTAGCAAGAAAATTAAAACTGTCAAGGGTATCCGCACCCTTATTTGTTAGACCCGAAACAGGAATGAATGATAATCTAAATGGGGTGGAACGACCAGTTGCCTTTGAAGTAAAGGCGATAGGAGATAAAGAAGTAGAGATTGTCCATTCTCTTGCAAAGTGGAAGAGAATGGCGTTGAAGCGTTATAGATTTGAAGTGGGTGAAGGTTTATACACAGACATGAATGCGATACGCAGAGATGAGGAAACAGACAATTTGCATTCAATCTATGTGGATCAATGGGACTGGGAAAAAATCATCCATAAAGAAGATCGAAATGAATCTACCTTAAGAGATACCGTCAACAACATTTACAAAATATTCAAAGATACAGAAGTACTCATTGCTAGGCACTATCCGAGCATTGAAGAATTTTTGCCGAATGAAATAACCTTTATGACCACTCAAGAACTGGAAGATCTATTCCCTGACTTAACACCTAAAGAAAGAGAAAACAGGATTACCAAGGAAAAAAAGGCAGTGTTCTTAATGCAAATCGGTCACATACTCAGTTCTGGAGAACGCCATGATGGTCGGGCTCCAGACTATGATGATTGGACATTAAATGGAGACATCCTTTTTTGGTATCCCTTATTAGAACGTGCTTTCGAATTATCTTCTATGGGTATTAGGGTGGATGAAGAAGCCCTTAATCGTCAACTTGTATTATCTGGTTGTGAAGACCGAAGAAAATACCCCTTTCACCAAGCACTTCTAAATGGCCAACTGCCATATACAATGGGTGGTGGTATAGGTCAATCAAGGCTTTGCATGTATTTTTTACGTAAGGCCCATATTGGAGAGGTTCAATCCTCTATATGGCCGGACGCAATGCTTGAATTATGTGGGAGTAACAACATTATGTTACTATAAGAGCATCATATATTGGAGGTCAGTCATGGCATATCAACGCATTTATTTTAAGGACAAGATGCAAGAAGGGTTTTATGATCTTACAGAAGAAGCAGGTCAGAATTTTCATGAAATGTTTGAACCGGAGTTGACACCCAAAGAGATGTTAGCCCTTGGTGTCTTTGGTGGTAAATATATGACGGACTGTAAGGATGAATTTCCAAATTCATGGTTTGAAGGTGCAAAACTATCACCACAGAAGAAAGACATCCGTCTTAATTACTTCAAAGTAGATGCATCCTTACCCTTACAGGTATGGCAGGATAAAGGATGGATTTATCCGGGAGACCCTAGGGGTTGGTTTCAATGGTATTGTAGATATTATCTTGGCAGACGCTTACCTGAAGAAGATCTAAGACAGATTAAGCGATGGAAAGCCATGAGACGCCATATCGGTGCCATTAGAAAAAATTGTCAGCCTCTAGACCTTAACTGTAGAAAAAAGCAAAGACAGGTCTTGTTGCACTGGGCATATGACAGCCGGAAGATATGACCCTATGTCATGACATAGTGAGGCGTTGTTGCATTGACACTTGTATTTTATAGGCTTAGACTGAAGTAAAGATACTGTAATCAATAAAGGAGGACAACCATGAATCTAGCCAAATACATTGACCACACGATATTAAAGCCGGACGCAAGACGGGATGAAGTAAAAAGAATATGTGAAGAAGCCAAAAAATACGGCTTTGCTTCTGTCTGTGTGAATTTAGTATATACTAAGTTCGTGAGTGAAGCATTAAAAGATAGTGAAGTTAAAACTTGTACAGTAGTAGGATTTCCACTCGGTGCGGTATTACCTGAGGTGAAAGCATATGAAACAGAGAAAGCCCTTGAAAAAGGATCGGAAGAGATTGACATGGTGATTAATATTGGTGCTTTGAAAGATCAAGATTATGAGCTGGTTGAAAGAGACATAAAAGCAGTAGTAACAGCAGCAAAAGGTGCACTTGTAAAGGTTATTTTTGAAACCTGTTTATTAACCTCAGATGAGATTGTAAAAGCTTGTGAACTATCTATGGCAGCAGGTGCAGATTTTGTTAAAACAAGTACCGGTTTTAGTTCGGGTGGTGCAAGGGTTGAAGATGTAGCATTGATGAAAAAGACCATCGGCAATGATGGAAAAGTAAAAGCATCCGGTGGTATTCGTGATTATGAGCAAGCGACTAAGATGATTGAAGCCGGTGCAGAACGTATAGGTGCATCTGCCGGCATCGCAATTGTCAAGCATGAAACAAACAAAGGGACAGGATATTAAAGTAATTAAAAAAAGCGGACATCTTTATGCTAAAAGAGTGTCTGTTTTTTTTATTCTCTAGGAAAGTCATACTCTAGCATTCAGCTTTAAAACATAGCTAATGCGTCAAGGTCCGTTCCTTTCCTTCGTTCGGAAATATGAGCAGAACTTCTTTTCTTGTTTGTTTGAAATCATGGCTTGTTTTTTTGTTAGTGTTGGGTTTTATGGTCATCTTGAAGAATGCGTAATAATTCATCCAACAATAAATCATTATCTTCTTTACACAAGATACAAAACCTTAAAAATTTATTGGATAAGAATGGAAAACTTGAAGCATCGCGTATCATGAGATTCTTTTTGATGAGCTTTTCAAATACTTCAAAACTGTTATGTGCACTCAAAAGTTTTATTAATATGAAATTTGCGGTTGCAGGATAAACTTTAACCATGGGCCATTGACCTAAAACATTTAAAATCCGTTGGCGTTCAGTTGAGATCAAATGCCTGCTCTTATCGATATAAGCAAGGTCTTGAACCATAAGTTCTCCGGCATAGGCAGCCAAGGAGTTGATGGTCCAGGGATTTTTCAAATCATTAATTTTATGAATAAGGGCTTTGTTTCCACTGATACCGTATCCAAGTCTTAAGCCGGGAGCAGCATAGAATTTAGATACACCACGAATGATAAAAAGGTTCTGGTAAAAGGGTGTTAGTGATACAGCAGAGATTTCATTTACATCTTCAGCAAATTCCACATAGGTTTCATCAATAACAACATCTACATCTTGCTCTAGACAGAAATCCAATATTTCTCTCATTTCTTTTTTGGAAATGGACGTTGACGTAGGATTGTTAGGGTTACAGATGACCAATAAGTCTGTTTGCTCAGATAGGTGTTGCTTTAGATTTTCAATGTTAATTTCAAAATCATCTTCCTCAAGAAGAGGGAAGTATCTGGATTTCCCATTATTAATAAATATTTCTCGTTCATATTCAGAATAGGTAGGTCCAATGATTAAAGCATCCTGAGGGTGCAGTACTTTGATAAACAGAGATATTAATTCTGTTGAACCATTACCAACCAGAATATCTTCATAGGGAGCACCTATGTATTTCCCTAAGGTTTTTCGAAGGTCTAAATAGTCTCGGTCAGGATAAGCTGCAATCAAATGAATTTGTCTTGCCAGTTCTTCTTGTATGGTGGCTGAGAGCCCTAGAGGGTTCACGTTACCACTGAAGTTGATAATATCGGTTGGGATTAAATGGTAATGGGCGGCAATTTTTTCTAAATCACTACCATGAAAGTGCTGTTTAATGTTTGCCATGGAGATAACCTCCCTATAATTGTACATTAGATGTGTGGTTAGATTAATTATACACAGATATAAAAAGTTTGCAAGATATCTATTCGTTTCTATGCGTTGTTTGCTACCTTAAGGAATGATATAATAAGTATACCTTAAAACCACTCCCATGGATATATTGTAAGTGCAAGATCAAGGAGAATTTTATAATGGATTATGATTTTGAAAAACGAATTGAGGCAGATTATGAGTTACTGTTACCAAGGCCGGTATACTCAGTTGAGCAAATAAATATAACCATTGAAAAAGGTGAAGTATATTGTAGTAAAATCTTTATGGAAAACATAGGTGAAGGTTATTTTTTTGCGTATGTAAAAGCAAATGGAAAAGGTATACGTATAGAGCGCCAACAGGTTGAAGGCAATAAAACGGATTTGGCTTATGAAGTGGATGCTAAGGCATATAAACTTGGCGAAGAAATAGATGGTTTTTTATTATTCACTTACCAAGGCGGGGAGAAGAAGATCACAATAAAGGGGAAAATCATTCAAACAGCCACGTATTCAAATCAATGGATCGAACCCAATAATAAAAAATCAAAAGCTCAACTTCTACCTCAAAAAAAAACCTATCAGATTGTCATGAATAAAAAATCATATAGCACTCAAGAAAAGGCTAGAATTCTTATTTACAATCATGAAATATACCCCATAACGGTTAAAGTAATAAAGAAAGACAAAGACTTAATGGTTGAAGATGCCTTTATAACAGTTGAAGAAATGAACCATCTAGATGTTCATTTGAAAACATCTTTTTTTTCCAAGCTAAGGAATGGTTATTTTAAGAGGTATTTTCCGATTATTGAGAAGCATCTAACATTGGAAATACACACTGAACTTGGATACGAACATATTGAATATAAATTAACCTTTACCAAATTCAAAATTTTGCAAGTTGATACGAAAATAACATCCGAAATGGAGTTCAAACAATCTCTCATTGAGATTCATAAGCTATACAGATCTTATCTTTTGAATCATGAAAAGCATCTTATAAATAAAACGTTAGTAGTACTTAAGCAAGCCATAGCCTATCATATGACCGATATGAATCTTAAACTTTTTTATATCTTGTTATTAATTGATTTAGATGAGGTGGATGAAGTCAACAATCAGCTCTTGGCACTTTCAAAATATAAGCATTATTATCAAGACCTTGACTCGGAAAACTATAGTGAGTTGATGACTACACTCTATAGCTGGTTAAAGGGTGATGAAGTAAGTGATATCGTAAAAAAATGGCCTATGACACCGATGAAGCAAATTTTTCGTATGCATCTTTTTAATCCGACACGTCTTACTTTTTATGACTTTGAAAAGTTATATATAGAAGGTATAAGAAGCCCATTTCTTTATGCGGAAGCAACGGTTCTACTAAATGAAAAACCGATGGTTCCATTGGGATCATCAAAGTTCTATAGATCCTTGTTAAGATGGGCATTAACAAAAAACATGCTATTGGATAAATGGATTGATCTTATTGAGAACAGATATTATCAAGTCATTCAGACGGAAGTGTTAGACAGTAATCTATGTTATATTTTATACACAATGAGATTTTCCATGAATCTGAAAAAATTGTTTTGTACAACGCTGATTCGAGAAAAAAGAATTGATTCAGAGGCGCATGCGATTTATGCTGAAGTATTAAAGGATAAAATTTTTATAAAAGATTTAATGACATATTATATAAAATCTGCTTTTTATAACCGTTTAAACATTGAAGTTGAAAATCTGACTTTGATGACCGTATATCAGAATCTAACTCATGATGAAATGGCATATTGCTTAAAACAATATAGTCAGAAAGCACGTCCAAATGATAATTACTATGGTATGTATAGAAGGCTGTATTATGACTTTTTACCTACATGTATGCATGAGAATATGAACAAGGATGAGAGTGTGCTTATTCTAAAAGAAATAGAATATCTTTTAGAGAGACAACAATGGATTGAACTAAAAGCATTGATTTCAAATAATGGTCTAAAGCAATTGGTTTTGATAGACGAAAAAATCATTAAAGATCTATTGGAACATGGTATTGATGGTCTGGATTTTATATGGTTAGAGAACCAATTAGAATTAAAGATAATAATCCGACTGATTTCAGATAAGTACTATAAAGCATATGTCAATTTATTACTAAACCAAGAGCGCTTTAAAGACCTTATGATACTGGAACAGGAAGGTTTGCTCAAACGTGATGACGGCCAAATTCTCATTACTATCCTAAAGCGACTACGTGAAAAAAAATCAGAATATGCTCATGAGTTAGCCTATAGAATGAACAAGGTAAAAATCAATCATCCTGTGGTTCTAAAAACCATAGCAGAAACATACGAAGATTGCTTAGGTCATATGTTGGATTTTTTAGATCAAATGCAAGCAATAGGCGTTTCATCAAAAACCTATATGGAGCGCGTCTTATATAAAGGTATGATAACGCGCTTGCATCATGAACGGGTGTATGAAGCTTATTTGAATTACAGAAAAATGTTTTATGATGAAATTGTATACGAAGCCTTAGATCGATATTATGCTGCACGTATCTTAATTGAAGAAACTTACGGCACTTATAGACTTATTGAAGTGTTTGAAGAAGACATTTATAATTGTAGACAGGCCTTTCCAATCGGGTTGGCGCTACTTAAATTATATGATCACTATGGCAAAAAAAACGAAGTAATTTCCAATAATCTTATCAAAAACGCTGTAAAGAATGGTATAATATTTCCGTGGTTTGCCAATTTAGCCATTCCTTATTTAGAAACAAGTCGATTTAGAAAAGGCACATTTTTTTCTTATAATTGTAGATCAAAGATGGATGTGACCATGCATTATAGAGCAGACGGACAAGAGACATATCAGGCCCTTAAAATGAAGCATGTTGCTTTTGGTCTTTTTATCGGTTATATAATTACTTTTTACTTGGACCACGTAGACTATTATTTTGTTGAGTCTTCTAAGGATGGAAAAAAAGATATAACAGAAAGCCATCAGTTTGTTCAGTCTCAATTTCTTGAACCACAAAACGAATGGAATGGGTTCGATGTTATTAATACAGTTAAGATGAGTCAAATTATGAAAGATAATGAAAGTTTGGATAAAATCATGAGACATCATATAGGGATTAGAAAAACCATCCGGGATACGATGGAAATACTGTGAGGGATAAAAAATGGGGACATTAACACTAGAATTTGAAAAAGGACTTTTCTTAGGTATCGATTTTGGTACAACAAACACTGTGGTTAGCGTCTATGATTATGATGAAGACAATGTTTATACAATACCTATCGATGGACAACTCATATTTCCAACTGCTATACAATTTGAAATGGATTTGGAAGTAGCCGGAAAACTCAACAGCATTTTTGGTATCCAAGCAAAAGAATCAGCCATTATCTATCCAGAAAGCACGGTTTTATCAGTGAAAAGGCTATTAGAAAAAGATCAACCTATAAAGGTGATAGTAGAAGAGACCACTTATGATTTCAAGCCGGAGGATATTGTAGCTCAGATATTAAGCTATATAAAGATCAAGGCAAATGATTATATCCATGAAGAGAAACATGTTAGTGGCGAATTTGGCGGTTGTGTTATTACGGTACCGGCCAACTCGACGGACAAGCAGAAAAATAAGATGCGTTATGCAGCTATGGTTGCGGGTTTTATGGAAGAGAACATATTTTTAAGGCTTGAACCAGCTGCAGCTGCCATAAGTTATGCACAAATAGCTACGAAAAATAGTCATGTTTTAGTTTATGATTTTGGAGGCGGAACATTTGATGCATGTCTTTTGAATTTAAGATCTATACAAGATGAAGAGCCGGAGATATCTATTACAAGCACATACGGAGACAATCATTTAGGTGGAGATGATTTAGATCGTTTAATGATGGATATGGTTTATGATGCTTTTTTAGAGACAACGGGTCATAAAATCAACTTATTTGATTTATCAAAAGAGGATGGTGTATCAAACCAACAGAAGAAAATGGCTTTAGTTCGTATAAAACAAGTAGCCAATCATGCAAAAGAACAGTTATCCAAGACAACTTCCACCAAAATAGTCCTAGCACCCTTGCTACAGGAACCGGAGTTGATTAACATAAGCCTTGTAATAAGCCGTGAGGCTTATTACAATCATAGAAGAAAGCATAAGTTGGATGAAAGCCCAGAGGATTTCAAACAAATGGAAGGGTTTTCTCTTAAAGACTTAGTTGCAAGAACGATGAACTGTGTAGATGGATGCCTAGAAGCAGCAGGTCTTATGCCTCAGGACGTGGATGAAGTATTCCTTGTTGGAGGAAGTTCAGCCATTGTCGAGGTAGTAGAACAGATTACAAACAAGTTTGAGAAGGCGCCATATAAAACAATGATTAGTCCTGCTCTTAGTATTTCTCAAGGAGCGGCTTATTATTGCAATATGATTATGTTACCGTCTATTAAAGGCCCCAAAGTACTAGAAAAGACAGTTCATCCATTGGGATTAGAAATAGCAGGACGTCGTTTTATGGAGATTATTGAGGCAAACATGTCAATTCCTGAAGAAGGTCTTGAGATTGAAGGGGAAGAGTTACTTTACACCAACTATGATGATATTACTAGTATGGCCATTGTTGTCTATGAAGATACATTAGTCGATGGTGGGAAGCGACTGAAATTTGTAACAGAAAAAGGTATGAAAAGGTTGGGAGCCACGACACTAAAGGGCATTCCTAACGCGCCAAGAGGTGAAGAAAAGGTGAAGGTTGTTTTTAGAGTTAATCGAAATCATCTAATGACAGTTATAGCCACAAGTACAAGCACAACAGGTGTAGAAACTATGTTGGCTGTCGACCAATTATATTAATCATCGGAGGCAAACATGAATCGAATTATAAAAGAAAATGAGATAGAAAAGATTGTACTTGAATATAGGGTCAAAATGCATGCAATTGAAGATTTAACTTGTAATCTTATTAAATGCCAGATTGAGAATATCTCATCAAGGATGCTCTTGGTAATAAATCAGAATCTAAAAAACAAAGATGAATCAAAAAGTTTTGAAAGTTTATATTATATGATGAAAGATACCAAAAGCATATATGAAAAATATATTCGTTTTATAGGCGATCATGAAATTCGAATAGAAAATAAGCAATTGGTGGACTTCGTTACCGGGATTAAAGAAATGGCAGAAAATGCTATATTTAATTTGGAAAATGGCAAGGACAATCCGATTGCCTATGAACGTATGGTAATCATAAGTGGTGGGATTCTTAAAATCAAAGAAGCCTACCGTAAGAAAATGGACATGCTTCATGAGACATGTGCAATTGATAGCCACATAACCAAAGTAGAACTGTTAGATTATATCCGAAGTTATATATCATCGTTTTTTGAAGCTATAGATAAACCGGTAAAAGAAATTATAAAAAATATTCTTGATGATTTATGGGATAGTGTAGAGAAAAAGAAGTATATAGGTCTTTTATTGGAACAAAAAAAGGTTATGGAAGTCCTTATGATGGTTAAGGTAGATGACTTTAAAGGTGCGTTAAAGCGTCAAGAAGTGGATTTTCTTGAGGCACTAACGAGTATCATACATGATGGTTATGAGAGGATTTTGATGAAAGAAGATCAGTTAAGCAGAACCAGGCAAATTGAAGTACATGAAATCGACTTTTTATCAGATGAGAGCATTAAGCAAGCAATAGAAAAAAACATGTCCATCTATAAAGACAATTTGAATACAATGTTAAAATATGTGGATGAGAACCATCAAAATAGTCATGAAGCTTTTATTCATTTGATGTACGATGAACTATACAAAACACATAAAAGCCTGCTGATGAAAGTAAAAAAAGAATCCACAAACTATCAAATTCTAAGCTGTCATATACTGGAAATATTTGATCAATTAGTGGTCGGCCTCCAGAATCTGAACTTGAAATACAAAACAACAGAAGGTCAAAAAATTGGAGATGCCATTTGTGACACAATATATATGAAATACGATACATTAAAAGAAAAAGATACAGAATATCAGTTGGTCAAGAAAGATATCAGTATTATAGAGGACAAAAAGCTCTACGATATGAGGATGTTGATTGGAGAAAAAGCTGAAGGGTTATTAGAAGATGCTATAGATGGGTTGACGGAAAGATTGTTAGATGTTCAGACCCATTATCTAAAAGAAATGGCTCTAATTGAAGAAAAGGTTCATAAACAAAATATAGTCTATCTCAAAAACGACATATTGTTTGAACTAAGAACATACGAAGAGATGATGCGCCATTCACTAAAAAAACTTGTGGATTTGGAAGGTGACCATGTAAAGGCATTATCTTTACTGTTAATAGAAACGCAACGTGCTCTTATGAATGCATTGGATAGGGTACATATAACAGTTATTGAACCCCATGAGCATAATCAATTTGATGGGAAAATACATGAGGCTATTTTAGCAGAATCAATAGAAGGGTTTGAAAAAGGGAGCATTATCAAGTGCCAGAGTGTTGGGTATCAATCAAAATCCGACGTACTTATTAGAGCCATGGTCATTGCAGCCAAGTAGCAAGGAGGTTATTAATGAAGCTCATTAGAATTCATGAAAACCATTATTATGTGGGTGTTGATTTTGGGCATCATACAGTAAGTATGAGTGCGTTAGAACATCGGACAAAAAAACCGGTTATGTTGGATAGGACAGGTGGATATGGACAAATCTATGTGCCGGCCAAGATGGCGTATTTAGTCAAGGAGGCGACATGGCTCATTGGTGAAGAGGCCGTCATGATGCATATAAGTCAAGATACGATATTTTTTAAGAACCTATTGTTAGCCTTTTATGAGAGAAAAATATTTGAAATAGGGAGTGTTAATTACGAATCTGAAACTTTAATTGCCATTTATATCAGTGAACTGCTTAAGCATTTAGAAAATATTAATCCTAATAGTATGATTAAGGGCTTGACCATAACCCTACCGGATAGAGTTGATTATAGGGCGCACTTAATATTGAAAGAAGCTGTAACCTTATACTTAGAAAAATCATATAAAGGATTGAGTAAATTACAGATCCATGTAATCTCTAATTCCGAAGCGATGCTCGCTTTCTTGGAAGGCTATAGTCTAATTGAAAGGAAACAATGCTACTTTATGGATTTCGGTCATGAAGCCTTTAGAGTCTATGATGTCCGCTTAGGGGAAAATATAACCATCCATCTCATCATTGAGTCAAAAGCCTTATCTGGTTATGCTATATTAGAAGAAATAGAAAAATTAATAAGCACAGCTTATTTAAGTCATAATAAAAGAAAAAATTTGGATGAAGAAGAAATTAGACAGATTCAGGATATGTGTAAAACATATTATTTATATATTCTAAGGGCTTATCAAGGCAAGAATGATGTAAAAATAACCTACAAATTTGCACACCCACCTTTTCAGGCCAAGATGTATGCACCTGAATTAACGAAAGCTTTTGAACCTATTGAGTCATTATTTGAAAAACAGTTAGACAAGCTTAATATATTAGAGGGTGATTGTGAGGTTGTGGTTATGGGAAACGGATTCAGAAACTTATGGCCAAAGTATCACCTTCAGGAAAAAAGAATAAGTATCTTGGTGGAAGATTTGGACGCGGCATCAAAAGGGGCTTCATTATGGTCCTTAAAACCTTATAGAAATCAAAAAGTGAATTATATTGGACGTTTAAAAAAAGACTTTGGTGTAATGGTTCAAGAGGGTGAAATAGAGCGTTTCTTGACAATTGCACAATCAGGTAGCCACTATGCTTCAGACTTTGCATCGGTGGGGCTTATTATGGTTAAGGATAAAGACTTAAATCTAAAGTTATGCACAAAGGATGCTAAGGACAAAATTGAGGAAGTTACTGCCATGGAGTTAATGCCTCCTCAAAATAGTGAAGCAATATTTAGAGTCACATTAAAAATAGAATTTGATCATGAGATGCACTTGGTGCCAACGGTCCTTTATGACGAATTATAGACGAGGTGTTATATGAACTGGGAACATTACAAAGAACAGATAAAAATCAAGGGTGAATTAGAAGAAGATTGGTATATAATTGGTATCGACCTTGGCACAACAAACTCTGTTGCCAGTTATTGGAACAGTAGAACAGGTAAACCTGAACCAATTGATGTTAGTAATGGATTTGGCAAGATTCCGATGCCTTCAGTGGTTCAATACCGACAGGAAGAAGAACGTGAAGGAGAATGGGTTATTGGTGAAGAAGCCCTTCAAACCTTCAGAATTTATCCTGAAACAACCATTATGTCCATAAAAAGGAAGATGGGTTCGAAAGATAAAATAAAGATTAACAACCGAGATTATTTACCGGAAGAAATAGCAGCCATGATTTTGAAAGCATTGATTGACCATGTCAGAGGACTGAACCCTAAAATGATTTTGGCAGGTGTTGTGGTATCTGTGCCTTATGATTTTGATGACGCAGCAAAAAAGGCAACCATACGAGCTTGTCAACTGGCAGGTTTAAGTGACGGTCTTATTGGTTTAATGGAAGAACCGAAAGCCGGTACATTGGCTTATAACTTTAGGCATGATTTAAGCAAAGACGAAAACGTGATGGTGTTTGATTTTGGTGGCGGCACTTTGGATATAACCGTCTTTAATGTGGCCGAAAAAGAAGACGAAGCCATCCATCTTAAGGTCATAAGTGAAGGCGGTGAAGCCTATCATGGTGGTGACCATATTGATGCGTTGCTTTATCAACAGATGGTCAAATGGATGGAAGAAAAAACAGGACAGACAAGAGAGATGATGACGGTTGAAAGTGTAGCAGAGCTGACACAAAGAGCGAGGGAGACGAAGGAACGTCTTTCAGGTGTTATAAACTATAGAGTCCCATATACTTTTTGTGTACCTCCCTTTGTACAAAACTTATCTAGAGACGCATTTGAAGATATTATTCGTCCTTTTATAGAAAAGACAAAAGCATTGGTGCTTCAGACGTTAAAGGAAGGGTACAATGGACCTATTAGCCCAGATGAAATAAATAGAGTTATACTAGAAGGTGGATCATCCCAAATGCCATGGGTAAAAAGAATGCTTGGTGAAATATTTGATGACTCAGATAAGATATATGTATCTGAACAACCGGCCCTAGATATATCTATGGGGGCAACTTATTATGCCGCTATGAAGCTTGGTCTTCTGAAACATAGAGATTTACATACTTCAGATCGACAAGTTCATTTTGAAATACCGGTACCCCATGACATAGGTTTTGAGATAGATTATGAAGATAAAAAAGATTTCTATTCAATGATAAAAAGAGGCACACCCTATGCATTAGCAAAAAAAACCATGAGATTCACCTTATCAGGCAATAATGATGAAGATATGACCAGCATAGACCTGAAAATTCTAGAAAGAATTAAGAAAGAGGATCAGCTGGAAAATTGCAAACTGATTGGAGATGTCAGAATACTAGGTCTACCCAAACGTCCTAAAGGTAAAACCCGATTAGAAGTGACATTATCAATTGATGAAATGAGTGGCATAGTGAATGGTCAGGTTAAAGATATGGGTTACAGTGGTGAATACATGGCAAGTGAATTTAACCGTAAGTTTTCTCCAAGCCGCAATGAGATGCAGATCATACAAGCAAACTAAAAGGAGCAGTTATATGGGATTTTTAGGAATAGATCTTGGTACGACAAATTCAGTTGCCGTTATATATGATGATAAAAAAGATGCCTTAAATATTGTCAAAATTGATGGTATAGAAGAGGTGCTGGCCTCTGCGGTGTGTATCTTGGACGATGAGATTATTGTTGGGAATGAGGCGAAAAATAGTGCCATCATATATCCGGAGGAGACGATTTTATCAATAAAACGACAGATGGGAGAATCTTATACCATTAAAATTGGAGAAAGGAACTATCAACCGGAAGACATAAGTGCCATACTTTTAAAGCACTTAAAAGAAGCGGCCCAGTTGCAAAGTGGAGAAACTTATGATGAGGTAGTCATCACCCATCCGGCTTATTTTACTGACAGACAAATATATGCTACTAAGAAAGCAGGAGAACTGGCTGGATTTAAACAGGTACACTTATTATCAGAACCTCTGGCATCTGCTATTGAATATGGTTATAAACAAGGTTATGCTCAAACATTATTAGTTTATGACTTAGGTGGAGGGACCTTTGATGCGTGTGTACTGAAAGTAGTTAAAGATTTGAATGGCCATGAAACCTTTCAAGAGTTGTCGGATGTAGGAGATATGCATTTGGGAGGTGATGATTTTGATCAGATTCTTGTAGATTATATGGTCGAACAGTTTAAAGTGATGACGGGCATTCGGATTCGGGACATTGAAGCGCGTGAATCTGCAAGAGTACTTCATAAGCTTAAGCAAGAAGCAGAGCTACTGAAGAAAAAATTGTCCAGTACCAACAAAGTCAGCGTAAAGATATACCCGCTTATGGTACATGAAGGCATGCCTATGAATCTGTCGCTAGAGGTGACGAAAGATGAATTTGAAGCGCTTATACGACCGATGATTGATAAGAGTAAGGATATTATTAGTGAAGCTTTGAAAAGGGCGCAGCAAATGCCAGATGATATTTCCAAAGTCATACTTGTAGGTGGCTCTACCCTTGTACCGATGGTGAAAAGGATGGTAGCAGGTTTTATTAAAGAGCCATATCGAGCTACAGATCCTGCAAAAAGTGTTGCCATGGGTGCGGCAATGTATAATTATCTGATTCATTTGCCAAACAGTCAAGTAAAAGTTGGGCAGATTACAAGACAAAACTTTGGAACAGAAGCCATCACCAACATAGCTACGCATGAAAAATCATTAATCCCAATCATTCCTATGGGCAGCATCATTCCTATTGAAGTGACTGAGGAAGGTTTTAGCGCCACATCAGGTGCTAGTACCCTTAGAGTAGACGTATTTCAGTGGGAAGAAGGTCATGAAGAAGAAAAAAAATATACAGGCTCTTTAATGTTAGAAGGGATTAGCGAAGAAGCGCGTATTTCAATAAAGTATACCATTAATAGTGACAATATTTTTGAGGTTACAGTAAGAGATAAGAGCACTGAAAAGGAAATATCAGGCGAGTTTGACCGAAAGAAAACAATGCCTATATTGCCGGACGTAGAAAAACATACAAGTGGAGAGGGTGAAGGCCTTAATATTGTTTTTCTTATGGATACCACAGGCAGTATGGATACTTATATTGAAGGAGTAAAAGAAAAAGCCATCGCCTTTTCTAATGTCCTAGAAGCAAAAAAAATAGATTATAATTTAGGCCTTATTGGTTTTGGGGATTTATTAGAAAAAGAAAAGCCAAAAGTCTATAAGTGGACAAAAGACATACATAAATTTCAAAAAAAAATAACAAAAATACCAAGAACATGTGGTGGAGACATACCCGAGTCTTCGATGGATGCACTAGAAACAGGGATAGACTTATTGAATAAACTAAAAGAAGGTGAAAATTACAAGAACATATTCATCTTGATTACCGATGCGCCACCTCATGTGCCGACAATGCGTGGTAAGACAGTGGAAGACGTTGTAAATGCACTAATATCCCAAAAAATAACCACATATGTCGTAGCAAAAAAAGACAATAAAAGTCTTGAGGCATACGAACCCCTTACACGCACAGGAGGTTGTTATTACTCAATGCAGGATGATTTTATGGATATATTGGATGCAATAGCATACGCCATAGCGGATTTAGTTAAAACAACTTAATGCGATATGAGAAAAACTAAAGGTTTGATAAAAAATGTATAAAAGTATAAGCCCTATTGGAATGGAGCATGGTTTCATCATTCATATGATTTCAAAAAACGTCTATAGTTTTGAGGGTTTTTGTTATTGGATGTATCATCATGTAGAAGCATTTACGGACATCATAGAAGATAGAAAATTTATCTATTGGTTAAAAAAAGACCTTGGTTTGACAAAACTTGCCAATGAGATAGAGTGTCTGTATGAGAATAATCATAATATCGAAGAAATTATGGTAGGTATACTTAAGCTTTGTTCATATGCTAAGATGTTTGATGAATATGATTTTTTAAAGCGATTGAGAAACCACTTAGAGAGACCAAAGCATCTGCAGTACAAGCAAAAAGCAGATAAGTTCTTTAAGATGGGGTATTATAAGGATGCTCTAAAATGGTATAAATCAGCTCAAAAAATACACTTTAATCCCTTAGTAGAAAACAATATGGCAGTTGTTTATATGATTTTTGAAGAGTTTGAAATGGCAAAAAAATCTCTTGAAAAATCCCTTCAATCGAATGGACATATTACCATATATCTAAATAAAGTCAAATACCATACAATGCTAGGTCAATATCCTGAAGGGCTTGAGGTATTAGATGAGATTGTAAAAACTTTTGAAGACCCATTGATTTGGTACTATTATGGTCAAATTTATGAGCAACTCAAGCAATATATGGAAGCCTTATCTGCATATGAACGTGCATACGAGTTAACCCATTCTTCAAAGATTCTTAAGGATATGGTTAGGATAGATTTAGAACTTGGTAATTTTGACAGGGTAAACTGGAGGATAAAAGAACAATGTAGTGAAATATTGCTTAAGTTATATATTAAGGCTCAACGAGAGAAAAGATTAGAAAATTGGTCTGAGTATATTTTGTTAATGGACGAAGTTGTTCGGTTGTCAGAATACAATAAAAATTATGTTCTAGAACTGGCTCATTATTATAAAGATTGTCAACAGATTATAAAAGCCGTAGGACTTATTAATATGATAAACAAAAAGGAACGGTACCATGAAGAAGTACTATATACCCAAGCAAGTATAATTAAGCAAACAGGCAATTATGAAGGTTTTGATAACCAAATTGATAAGATTATTAATCAGTGGAAAAAAGAAGTGCGTAGCAACACAATCGACTAAAGGAGAAAACATGGAAAAATTAAAAGTTTTGTACACACCTTTTTTGAAGCTGTTTGACCAAATCAGATTGTATATAAACAAAAAAAACCATATTGAAGAAAGTGTTGTTGGCGGTATTGATATTGATCTTGAACAACTATATGAAGATTCTGAAATAGCAAAAAAACTACAACAACGTTATATTAAAACAATAGAAGACATTGAAATGTTTAAAGAAAAATATAAAGCAGTCATCAATGAAATCACAGCCATGCAACGCATTGAACTTATGTCGAATAGAGGAAAAGCAGAACTTGAAAAACTTTGTAAAGTGTATTCGGAGACATTAGTGAAAAAAGGCGAGTTCAAAGATAAAATAAAAGGGCAAGGCTACCGAACAGTTGATTATCTAGAGCAATATGAAGATCAAATGGATAAAATAATCGAAATGATGAAAGGGCATGAAAAAAATCAGAGCATGGTGAAACGGGATTTGGCCTACTTGGAATCTGAAAAAAGTGAACTGATTTATCAAAGCAATCGGTTAAAAAATGCCTATAAATTTGTAAAAAATGCATTTATCGTTGTTGCCATTCTAACCGCTATAACAGCTTTCATTCTATCCATCATTTATTTTATTAATAGAAGGCCGATTCTTCTTGAGGCAATGATAAGTATGGTCGTCATTATTGCAGCAACGGTATGGATTTATGTATTTAGACGCTATTTGGTCTATGAATTAAGTAAAAATCAAAAAATGATGAAACGAACCGTCGAACTGACAAATAAGACAAAAATCAAATTCATCAATAATCAGAGTGTCATTGATTATCAATGTAAAAAATATAAAATTGACAGCAGTGAAATGTTAGAACTACGCTGGGAAAACTATAAAAACCATATGCATGCGGAAAGACAGTATAAGAATATTAGCAACAGCATAGCCGCAATGATGACGGATATTGAAGACCTATTAGAAAAAAACAATATTATTGAAGTGGACTTTATTTTGGACCACATGGATTATTTTGCCTCTGAGAAGGGTAGGAAAATACTATTAGAAAAACATGCAGCAAAAAAAGATGAACTATACCATAATCTACAAAAAGCAGAAAGAGAAAGTGGTATAATGAACCTTGTTCTGACCAATTATAAAAGTCATATCAGTCATGAAAATAATAAAGATAAGAAAAATTGACTTGACAAACACTAGAACCTATTATACGATTATTTCAATCGAAAATAATACATGCAATGAAAAAGAGGAGTATGTTGAAAGAGATCCCTTAGAGAAGAGAGTCCTAGGCTGAAAGACTCTTGGATAATCCCAACAGAAGGTAGCTTTAGAGCAGTTGTACTGAAAAAAGTAAGTACAAACGTTTGGTCGCGTTATCGACCCATAAGTGCCTAGTTAAGCTAGGAATTAAGGTGGTACCACGGTCTGATCGTCCTTTGTTAAGAGACGATAGGCTTTTTTTTTGTACTTAGGTGTAGCGGCTAAGAAGGAGTGGGTAATGGAGATTTTTGGAAGTATGTTAGCATCAGTTGGACTTATTCTATTGGTAAGTTCAAGATCAATATATAGAAGTGGTGTCAAAACAATAAAAAATTATGAAGACCAACCAAAAGACAATAAATCATATCTTATGCTTATTGCAAGTAGCATGCTTGTACTGAAAATCGTCGGTGGCCTAATGTTGCTGTTAGGTGTCTTAATTTTAATCGCATCATTTATTTAGGAAATGAATGTCAATATATAGGCATAGATTATTGGAGGAATAAAAATGGCAAGAGAACTGGAAAAAACCTATGATCCCAAAAAAGTAGAAGAAAGAATCTATCAGGACTGGATGGATAAAAAGTATTTTCATGCAGAAGTCAATCCTCAAAAAGACCCTTTTACAATTGTGATACCACCACCGAACATTACCGGACAGTTACATATGGGTCATGCCCTAGATAATACGATACAGGATATTATCATCCGTTGGAAACGGATGCAAGGGTATGAAGCACTATGGCAGCCAGGAACGGATCACGCGGCTATTGCTACGGAAGTAAAGATTGTAAAAGCATTGGCGGAGCAAGGTGTCGATAAAGATACACTAGGGCGTGAAGGCTTTATGGAGCACGCATGGAAATGGAAAGAAGAGTATGGTGGCATCATAGTATCACAGTTAAAAAAACTTGGAACTTCATGTGACTGGGAAAGAGAAAGATTTACACTGGATGAAGGGTGTTCAGATGCGGTACTCGATGTGTTTGTTAAGTACTATGAAAAAGGTTATATTTACAAAGGCGCTAAAATAATTAATTGGTGCCCTGTTTGTCAAACCACCATATCTGAAGCTGAAGTTGAGCATGAAGAAATGCAAGGTCATTTTTGGCATATAAAATATCCGATTGTAGGTGAAGATGGTTTTGTAGAAATAGCGACCACACGACCGGAAACTTTACTTGGAGATACAGCGGTTGCGGTTCACCCGGAGGATGAACGGTATGAGTATCTTATTGGTAAAAATGTCATGTTACCAATCGTAAACCGAGAGATTCCAATTATTGCAGATACGTATGTGGACAAAGACTTTGGAACGGGTTGTGTCAAGATTACACCGGCACATGATCCTAATGACTTTGAAGTTGGTGAACGGCATAATTTAGAGAAGCTTAATGTCATGCATGATGATGGCACCATCAATGAACAGGGTGGTAAATATTCAGGTATGAATCGTTATGAGGCTAGAAAAGCTATTGTTAGGGACTTAAAAGAGAAGGGCTATTTAATCAAAGTAGAGGATCATATCCACAATGTCGGTCTGCATGACCGATGTAATACAGTTGTTGAACCACTCATTAAGTCACAATGGTTTCTTAAAATGGATGAGCTATCAAAACCGGCTATAGAAGCTTATAAATCTGGTGAGTTAAAGTTTGTGCCCGAACGCTATGGAAAAGTTTATATGAATTGGCTTGAGAACATACACGATTGGTGTATATCTAGACAACTGTGGTGGGGACATCGTATACCTGCTTATTATTGTGATAACTGTGGTGCAACGACCATAAGTAAAAAGCATCCAACGGTTTGTAGTCATTGTCAATCCAATCATATTCGACAAGATGAAGATAGCTTGGATACTTGGTTTAGTTCTGCGCTCTGGCCATTTTCTACCTTAGGTTGGCCGGAAAAAACACCGGAGCTAGAATATTTTTATCCAACCAGTGTGCTTGTAACCGGTTATGATATTATTTTCTTTTGGGTTATTAGAATGGTGTTTTCGGGTCTTGAATTTACAGGGAAATTACCTTTTGATACGGTGGTTATGCATGGGTTAGTTAGAGATTCAGAAGGCCGGAAGATGAGTAAAAGCCTTGGAAATGGGATTGACCCTCTTGAAGTTATTGAATCCTATGGTGCAGATGCCTTAAGATTAACATTGATTTCTGGAAACGCACCGGGTAATGATATGCGCTATTATCAAGAACGTGTTGAAGCCAATAGAAATTTTGGTAATAAGATATGGAATGCGTCTAGGTTCATTATGATGAACTTAGATGAAAAGAAAGTAGAAACACCATCAGTAGAAGACTTAACACCGGCGGACCGATGGATTTTATCTAAAGTCAATACATTGATCAAAGATGTAACGGAGACATTAGATAAGTATGATTTGGGAATAGCGGTTTTAAAGCTTTATGACTTTGTATGGGAAGAGTTTTGTGATTGGTACATAGAAATGGTTAAGCCTAGATTGTACAATGATGAAGATATCACTAAAAACAGCGCATTATGGACATTAAAGACAGTATTAATTGACTGCTTGAAGCTATTACATCCATTTATGCCTTTTATAACAGAAGAGATCTTTTTAACCCTTCAAGATAAAGAGCCATCGATTATGATATCCAGTTGGCCTGTATTTAAGCAAGAATGGCATTTTGAGAAACAAGAAACAGATATCAGTATGATTAAAGAAGCGGTTAGAGGTATTCGTAACTTAAGGGCGAACATGAATGTACCACCATCAAAAAAAGCCAAAGTATTTGTGGTCTCTGAAGATCCAGCGGTTATAAAGACTTTTGAGGATGGACGTGTCTTTTTTGCAACCCTAGGTTATGCCAGTGAAGTTTTAATACAACATCATAAAATGGATATTGATGAGGACGCTGTATCCGTGATTATTCCAAATGCTACAATCTATATGCCTTTTAGTGAACTTGTAGATATTGAGAAAGAGATTGAACGTCTCGAAAATGAAGTCACTAAGCTAGAAAAGGAATTATCAAGAGTGGCGGGTAAATTAAGTAATAAAGGGTTTGTAGCTAAGGCACCTGAAAAAGTTATAACAGAGGAGCGAGAAAAGCAGTTAAAGTATGATCAGATGTTAGCACAGACCAAAGAACGCCTTAAAAGTTTAAAGCAATAACTTGACAGAACTAAAAAAATGCGTTATGATTATAAAAATTATATTCTAAAAAGACCTTGAAGAGGAGCAGTAGGTATTCGGAAGCATCAGAGAGTTGTTGGCAGGTGCAAAACAACAGTGAATGGATATTGAACTAGCCTTGGAGTCACATGTTGAAGTAACAGTAGGCATTGTCGGGTTCGACCGTTATATCGATAAAGATATGTTAGTATCTTAATGAGTGCATTCTTAAAGAATGAATCAGAGTGGTAACGCGGAAGTCACCTTTCGTCTCTATATAGAAGAGACGAAAGGTTTTTTTATTCTCTAGGAAAGTCTATGCTATGTTAGTGCGTTGAACCGTCGCATTAACGATTATGGAAGTCTTTCCTGCGGGAACAATTTGCTTTAAAAAGCGAGGCGTAGCGCCTTTGTTCTTAATTAAGCGTGTATTTTCTGGAAAAATCTCATAAAAACTTAAATGCAGAAACAAAACAGGAGGGATTACCTATGAAAAAAAGCTATATGAAGTATAAAAAATACCCGACAATGGATTTGCATGACCGTACATGGCCATCAAAAACAATAGAACAAGCACCAGTTTGGTGTAGTGTCGACCTTAGAGATGGGAACCAAGCACTACCCATACCTATGGGTATTGAAGCAAAATTAGAATTCTTCAACTTAATAAAAGCAATGGGATACAAGGAAATTGAAATCGGATTCCCTTCTGCTTCTGATACGGAATATAACTTTCTTAGAACATTGATTGAAGAAGGTTATATAACAGATGACATTAAAGTGCAGGTGTTGGTTCAAGCACGAGAACACTTGATAGCAAAAACGTTTGAAGCCCTAAAAGGTGCAAAAAAGGCAATTGTACATGTTTATAATTCTACATCTACCCAACAAAGAGATGTAGTTTTTGGCAAAAGTAAAGATGAAATCAAAGCAATGGCTATACAAGGTGCAAAATGGTTGCAAATCTATGCAGCAAAATATCCGGAAACAGAGTTTACTTTTGAGTACTCACCAGAGAGCTTTACCGGAACAGAAATGGAGTATGCTTTAGAAGTGTCGAACGCGGTTATAGACGTCTGGCAGCCCACACCAGAACATAAAATGATTCTTAATTTACCGGCAACGGTAGAAATGAGTACACCTAATGTTTATGCCGATCAAGTTGAATGGTTTAGCAGACAGATCAATCGTCGTGATAGCGTATTAATAAGTTTACACACTCATAATGATAGAGGAACAGGTGTAGCAGCAACTGAGCTTGGTTTACTGGCAGGTGCTGACCGGGTGGAAGGCACCTTGTTTGGTAATGGAGAAAGAACAGGTAATGTTGACATACTAACTTTAGCCTTGAATCTTTTCACTCAGGGTGTGGATCCCGGCGTTAAAATAGATGAGGTTAACAAAGTAGTTGAAGTCTATGAGCGATGTACAGGGATGCGCGTGCATCAACGTCATCCATACGCAGGTGAATTGGTTTATACAGCATTCTCCGGGTCTCACCAAGATGCAATAAGAAAAGGTCTAAAAGCCAACGAAAAAAACAGTACGTTCTGGAATGTGCCTTATCTTCCTATTGATCCTGCAGACATAGGACGTCAATATGAGCCGATTATCCGTATCAACAGTCAATCCGGTAAGGGTGGTGTAGCTTATATCCTTGAAGAAGCCTTCGGCTACAAATTACCAAAAGGTATGCACCCCGAGATTAGTCTTCCGGTACAGAAGATGACAGATCAGACAGGTAAGGAATTAACAGCTTTAGAAATTAAAGAAATACTTTTTGATGAATTTATTAATGTGGAAGGTAACTTCCAATTAGAATCATTTAAAAGTACTTATCAGGAAGAGAATGATCAAGTGGTTATAATTGAAGCTAAGTTGATTCAAGATGGAGTAGAAAAAAACATAAAAGGTCAAGGGAATGGTCCGATATCAGCGTTCATTCATGGATTGCAAAAAGAAGGTCATATGAATTATGAACTAATATCCTATGACGAACATGCAATTGGTATAGGTGAAAATTCTGAAGCAATCGCTTATATTCAGTTAAAGAATCATAAAGGTGTTTTAGCTTTTGGTCTCGGCATAGATCGAAATACCAGTAAAGCATCTATTAAAGCGATTATTAGCAGTATCAATAGATTGAATCGATAGCCTTAAGAAACCGGCTATGTTATACTGTAGAGGAAGAGGTTTATAAGTGCATTAAGTGGCCAGTTAACAGAAAGGACGATTAAATGGCGGGTAAATGCTGTGACAAGTGGAAAAAAAATAATAAGTATTGTAAAAACTGTCCTCTACGTATGACGTTAAAAGAGGAAAACATCCCAAAAATTAAGAAAGTAAAAAGGCAAGAGAAAATAGATCCGATAGAAGTAGAAAAAAATAGTAAAGATAAAAAAGTAGAAAAGAAAAAGATTAAGAAGAAAAGTAAAAAGAACAAAAAAAGTAAAAAAAAGTGAGCAAGCAAAAAAGGTTGATTATACCCATCAACCTTTTTTGCTGTTTAGAAAAGTCTTATTGTTGATCCATTATGTCCTTATAACTATAAAGCGGTGCATTTAATGTTAGGATTTCATCGTTACGAATAATACCAACTTCAAGCGAGTCACCAACTTGAGCTTTTTCAAGAATATCAAAAAGAACTTGTACATTCTGGACTTTTTTACCATTAAGACTATAGATGATATCACCAGATTGGATTCCGGCTTTCTGAGCACCACTGAAAGGGATGACATCAGTAATATAAACTCCAAAACGCATGCCTGTACTGCTATAGATGTCGGTAGTAATATCCATAACTTGAACACCTAGAAAAGCTCGGTCATCAGCCAATTGATAAGCGATATCCCCACCGGAACGACTTTCTAGAACTATATCTATGGTCTCTTTTGCTTGATTAATGGGAATGGCAAAACCAATCCCCTCAACACCGGTATCTACGTACTTAGCACTGTTAATACCAATGACTTCACCCCTGCCATTTAGTAGGGCACCACCACTGTTGCCTGGGTTAATAGCTGCATCCGTTTGTATAAGATTAACATAAGAGGTGTTTCTATTAATATATATTTCTCGGTTTAGAGCACTGATGATACCTGCGGTTACTGTAGAAGCGTATTCGGGACCCAAAGGATTACCGATGGCCACAGCCAATTCGCCAATCTGAATAGTTTCTGAATCTCCAAAAGGCGCCAGAACAATCTGATCTATATTACCTTTTAATAGCTTTGTATCAATAGAAAGAACGGCCAAGTCATTGTTTGAGTCATAACCTAATATTCGAGCTGCAACCGTTGTACCTTCATGGAAAATAACTTCAATTTCATTTGAACTTTCTATAACATGATAATTGGTGACGATAAATAATTCTTCACCTTCCATTTTGAATGTAATTCCAGAACCTGTTCCACCGTAAAAGCCACTAGAGTTTCCAAAAATTCCGCCAGGGGTTTGTTCGGAATAGCTGGAGATGGTAACGATAGCAGGACTAACAGCACTAGCAATAGCGGAAATATCTGATGTAGCCTTATTGTCAGAAACAGTTGGCTGTATTTGCACGGTTGAAAGCTGATCAACCATGTTTTGAGTGGTTGTGTTAAGAACACCATTTGCCAATCGATCACCATAGATGAGTGCGGATAAGTACCCGGCACCAAAAGTTAAGCCACTAACAAAAGTGAGTATAAGTACATAAGCGGTAAGCTTTACATACCACTTTCTTGTATGCTTATAAGAATGTAAATGAGTTGCCATTGTTTGCTCATGTTCAAAATGAGTTTGGTTGGATGTATTGTGGTCCATAAAATCACTCCTTAAATATTTTACTATTTTTCATTCTAGCCATACTATGATTATATATGAGCAATATGGATTTAATGTGTAATATAGATGTCAAAACGCGGTCATAAAAATGAATAAATTGTAAACAATCGAACAATCATATCAAGGTAGAGACGACGAATATGATATAATCAGAAAAGTGGTTAAAGTGTCAAAGATAGTTAATGAAACATCTAGATGAATAGGAGCATTTTATATGACATTTGAAGATATTGTAGATGAAATAGTGAAAACACCAAGATTCAGAAAACAACCCGGATTTATTGTTATTAAGACTTTAATACAAAAAATAGGGTATATGAATAGCATGCCTGTTGTACATGTAGCCGGTACCAATGGTAAAGGGTCGGTTGTGATGATGATGGCTTCTATTTTAGAATCGGCAGGTTACAAAGTAGGCACTTTCACATCCCCACATTTAGTAGACATACGAGAACGCATTTGCATTAATCATCAAATGATGTCAAAAGAAATATTCATAGAGATTTATTTGATTCTTAATAAATTCATGAAAGAAATGGTACTTGAGGGGTATGAAAGAGCTTCTTTTTTTGAAATCATATTGGCTATGGCTTTAATGTACTTCAAAAAGGAAAAACCAGACATTTTATTGTTCGAAGCAGGAATTGGTGGACGATTAGATACAACCAATGCACTTGAAAATAAAATATTGACTATAATCACGAATATTAGTATGGACCATACTCAAATACTTGGTGAAACCTTTGAGAAGATTGCATATGAGAAATCCGGCATAATGCGATTAAATACACCGATTGTATTCTATAATAGTAAAAAAGAGGTCAATGATATAATAAAGAAAGTGGCAAAAGAAAAACAGGCCCCATATTTTGAAGTTCTTCCAGTTGACGCTAAAATCATAAAGCGAAATCAAGAAAGCATTGATTTTTCCTTGAGGAACAAGTATTATGAATATGAAACCTTACATATGAATACGAGTGGAGACTATCAGATTGAGAATGTAAAAATAGCAATCACTGCGATACATATTTTACAACAACATTTTAACGTATCTAAAGAACATATTAAAGAGGGTATTGGCAATTTCAAATGGTTAGGCCGTATGACTTATATCACGCCGAGTATTTTATTAGAAGGCGCCCATAATAAGGAAGGCATCGAAGCTTTTGTAAAGCATATTGGTACAAATGAAGGGCATAAAGCAATTGATTTAGTTTTTGTATGTATGAACGATAAGCAAGATGATGAAATGATAGAAGCACTATGTAATATAAAAAGACTTAGATCCGTCTATATTCCAAGAAATAAATATATTAAGGCTCAGAATGAAGTGCGGCTCATGGAACGTTTTAAACAATATGGATTTGAGCACGTGTATCCCATAGAAGAATTAAAGGACTTTATTTTAAGGAGAAAAGATATTAAAGGAAATCAACTTTTGTGTTGTGTGGGCTCTTTGTATCTTGTAGGTGATATTATAAAAATAATAGAGGAGGGCTAGAAAATGATTGATTTTGATGAAGAAATAAAAAAATACCAACCGTGTCTGGAGATTGAAGATGCTGAAGAAGTAATTAATGCCTATGATTCAAAGGACATATCCGATATTCTTAGTGAATTAATACTAGAGCTTAAAAACAGGCAATAAGAGGGGGTAAACAATGGCGAAAATATGTCCTAACTGTGGTGAGCTACTTGATACCCATGGATTTTGCAAACATTGTCATGTGGCGATTGAAATTTATGAAAAAATTATTATTGAATCAAAAAAACTATATAATTTGGGATTGAAAAAAGTTGAAATCCGAGATTTAAGTGGCGCGATTGACCTATTAAATAAAAGCATAAAATTAGATAAAAAGAATATCAACGCTAGAAACTTATTGGGTCTTGTTTATCTTGAAATAGGTGAACCGATTATGGCCTTTAAGCAATGGGTCGTTAGCAAGAACATGAAGCCGGTAGATAATGAAGCAATAACCTATATGGACCAGATACAAAACAATCAGGTACATTTGGACAAGTTAAATAATGCTGTTAAAAAATATAACCAGGCATTGGTATTTGTTAATCAAAACAGTATCGATTTAGCCATTATACAATTACGAGCGGTCATTGGTCTGAATCCGAACTTTACGAAAGCCTATTGTTTATTGGCTTTATGCCTTATCCATGAAAACCAAATGGATAAAGCTAAACATAAACTGCAGAAGGTGTTGACGATTGACCATAATCATTATACGGCTAAGAAGTACATGACATGGATTCAATCGGAAGGACATCCGGTTGAGGTGTTTGAAGAAGACAAGGAAAAAGAAGCGGGCTATTTTGGATTGCCAACACTTGGTCATAGTGCAAAAGTATCCATGAACAACAGTATGTTTCAATTTGCAGCGGTATTAGTTGGTGTTGGGATTGGTTTAGCTGTTATGGCCTTTTTGATTGTACCAAGTATAGTGAACAGCCAAAAAAATAAAAACATAGAAGCGCTTAATCAGGTAAATGCCCTTGAAACCAATCAAAGCATTTTAGAAGAACAAGTTAAAAGTATGGAGCAGAGTATTCAACAGGCAGATACCGAAATAGATACATTATCGACAAACTTAGAACAAAACCAAAAGCAATTATTACAAAGTGAGAAATTGCTTTTGGCTTTAAGTCTTTATGAAGACAATAACGTCCTTGAAGCAGCGCACTTACTAGAAGAAGTTGAACCGAGTGCATTAAGTGAAAGTGCCTTGGCTACATATGAAAAACATACAATAAAAATATTTCCCGAAGTAGCCCTTAATGCATATAATCAAGGTTATAGAGATTATAGGAACGGTAGATTTGAAGAAGCGATAACGAATCTGAAACTGGCATATAGCTATGAGAAAGACGATTATTATTCGGATGAAGCATTGTATTATTTAGCAAGAAGCTATCAAAGATTAAATCAGAATGATTTGGCGATAGGTGCCTATCAGAAGATGTTAGATACCTATCCAAATGCTAATTTTAGAAGTGACGCAACGTATTTTTTAAATGCTTTGACCAATAATTAGATCAGACCAATTGGTTGAATAAATTCTATAAAAAAACGGATAAGTGGGAATAAAATGCATTTGACATTAGAATTGAGTTTGGAGGCAATACTATGATTAGAGGTATTGGCGTTGCAGAAGGAGTTACCATAGGCAAAGCCTTTGTTAAGCGTGAAGTAGAGATGAAGGTTGTATATAGAAAAGTCGAGAACCCTCAACTCGAGCTTGAACGTTTCAATACTGCTGTCGATAAGTGTCGAATTGAACTAGAAAGGCGTTATAATAAAACCCTAAATATTTTAGGACAAGAAGAGGCTGAAGTTTATAAAAGACATTTAAGTGTTTATGATGGCTCCATATTATTGGGTCAAGTTCGAAAAGAAATAC
Organism: Petrocella sp.; assembly: GCF_059865615.1. NCBI lineage: Bacteria > Bacillati > Bacillota > Clostridia > Lachnospirales > Vallitaleaceae > Petrocella > Petrocella sp. The sequence continues at coordinate 34,456 of NZ_JCBCDA010000035.1, forward strand.
AAGAGCAAAAAATCAATGCAGATTATATTCTTAATGAAGTCAAAAAAAAATATGCAGCGATGTTTGATAAGGTTGCTGATGATTTTTTGAAAAAAAAATCGGAATCTATAAAATATATTGCACAACAAATAATTAAAGAGCTTATTGGTGTAGAAAACAAAAGCCTAAGTGATTTAACGGAACCGGTCATTATTTTTGCCAATGAATTGGATGGCAATGACATCGTTCATTTAGATAAGAATCGAGTGCTTGCCATAGTATGTGAACAAGGGGGTAAAACTTCTTATGGTGCACTTATATCCAATAATTTCAAAATACCAGCTGTTCTAGGAGCAAAAGGCATTATGTCCCTTGTAAAAGATGGCGATGAAGTTATAGTAGATGGACAAAAAGGTGAAGTATTCATTAATCCTGACAAGGAAATGATTGACTTCTATTTTAAAAAGGTAAATAAAGAAAAAGAACTGGAAGATATCTTTTTAAGGTTTACAAAACAAAAAACACTAACAGAAGATGGTCATCCTTTTGAGATTGCTACAGAAACTGAAAACAATAACGCTTTATTAATGTCTAAAGAAAAAGGTGCTGAAAGTATAGGCGTATTCAAAACAGAATATATATTTCTAGGACAGACATCCATGCCGGATGAGTTGGTTCAACTAGAAGCCTATCGTGAAGCAGTTATGTTAGCTGAAAATACGACAATTATATTTCGAATGATGGACTGTTCATCTAACCATGATATGCCCTTTATATATTTTCATGAAGAAAGAAATCCTTTGCTAGGTTATAGATCCTTACGTATCACCCTTACAGAGCGAACACTCTTCATAACACAGATTAAAGCCTTACTTAAGGCCAGTGCATATGGAAAAATGAAAATATTATTACCTATGGTTACGAAGATGGAAGAACTACTAGATGCAAAGATGGCTATTGAGGAAGCCAAAGTCGAATTGGATGCACGTCACGAGTTATATGACAGCAACATAGAGATCGGTATGATGGTAGAAATACCTGCAGTAGCGATGATGATTGAAGTATTTGCAAGAGAAGTGGATTTTCTTGTTATAGGTTCATCGGAACTTATAGAACTCATGATAGCGGTTGATCGGTCAAATGAAGAACTTTATGAGCTTTTTGACATGTATCACCCAGGATTGCTCCGTACAATCCGACAAGTGGTTATAGCGGCACATAGAGAAGGCACATGGATTAGCATTGTTGGTGATATGGCGAACAATGAAATACTGCTACCTTTTATGATCGCAATTGGTGTAGATCAGATATGCGTAAACCCAAGTATGGTTCCTAAAGTTAGGTGGTTAGCGAGTAAGACCAACAAAGCCATATGGGAAAATGAAATCGATTATTTGCTATCTTTAAGCTCCGGTAATGAAATTAAAGAATATCTGGAAAAACGCTATTATGAAAATTATGTTTGGTCGTAAAAGCAAATCGAGGGTAAAGCCTCTTTGTTCTTGACGGAATTTGTAAAGTATTATATAGTATATTTGAGCTAGGATATTGTTAAAAATTATGGTAGGATAAGATAAAGGCTATGATCGAAAGAGTAGTTGTATCAAGAATCACAGAGAGAATGGAATGAAGCTGAGAGTCCATTTGTTTTATTGATTGATGAAGTGCATTCGTGAGCTTTTCAAGTGAAGTAGTAGTAGCTTGATGCGGGTATCGACCGTTATATCGATATCAAGTGGAAGCAAAGCTTCAACAAGAGTGGAACCGCGGATGAACCGTCTCTTATTTTACTAAGAGGCGTTTTTTATTTATTAGGAAAGTACAACTTTGATTAAGGGGTCAAACATAAGTTTTACTAAATTTATAAACAACATATAGTTTTGACACTTAAACCAACTTTTTAATCAATAAAAAGTAGATTGAGGAGGTAATTTGATGAACATTATTAAGTATATAAAAGAAGAGATTGAGGTCATTAAAGATAGGGACCCAGCAATCAAAAAAAAATCTGAGGTTTTTTTGTATCCTAGTTTTCATGCCATTTTGAGATACCGATTTTCTCACTGGCTGTTTCTGAAAAAACATTATTTTTTTGCTAGGTGGGTTTCTCAACGTGCAACTCGGAAAACAGGTATAGAGATTCATCCGGGTGCAATTATTGGCTCAGGACTGTTCATTGATCACGGCCATGGAGTAGTTATAGGAGAAACGACGATTATTGGCAATAATGTGACCCTTTATCAAGGGGTAACACTTGGTGGTACGGGTAAAGAAAACGGTAAGCGTCATCCAACCATTGGAGATAATGTTATGATTAGTGCGGGTGCAAAAGTGTTGGGATCATTTACGGTAGGGGAAGATTCAAAAATAGGTGCTGGTTCGGTTGTTTTAAGTGAGGTGCCTGCTAATTCGACTGTTGTGGGAATTCCGGGAAGAGTTGTTAAGAGAAACGACAAAAAAATAACCCATCCTCAAGAAACGTTGGATCAAATACACTTTCCTGATCCGGTTCGTCATGAGATATGCCGACTTCAGATTAGAATAGAAAACTTGGAAAAGGGTAAAGGCGTTCTAACCCTAGACGCTCTAAATGCCTTAGAAGAAGAAAGATGTAGAAACTGTCCAGATCATATTGAAGAAGAACAATGAGGTGACGCGTAATGAAGCTATATAACACACTAACACGAAAAAAAGAAACATTTGTGCCGGTTGAGCCTGGAAAAGTCAAGATGTACGTATGTGGACCGACGGTGTACAATCATATTCATATTGGCAATGCCAGACCATTTATTGTTTTTGATGTTGTTAGACGCTATTTTGAATATAAGGGATTTGATGTGACCTATGTTCAGAATTATACGGATGTAGACGATAAGATTATTAATAAGGCCAAGGAAGAAGGATTAACTTCGGAAGCGGTTGCAGAAAAATACATTCAAGAGGTAGAGCATGATGCAAAAGGTCTTGGTATTCATAAAGCAACCCACACACCAAAAGCAACTGAAGAAGTGCCACATATGGTAGATATGATTCAAGTATTGCTGGATAAAAAGTTTGCTTATGAAGTAGGGGGTACAGTCTTTTTTGCAACCAGAAACTTCAAAGAATATGGTAAACTATCCAAGAAAAATCCGGATGATCTCGAAGTGGGTTCTCGGGTTGCAGTGGATAAAGCTAAAATCAATCCAATGGATTTTGTTTTGTGGAAGCCCAAAAAAGAAGGTGAACCGTCCTGGCCATCACCATGGGGAGATGGAAGACCAGGTTGGCATCTAGAATGCTCGGTTATGGCAAAACGTTATCTCGGAGACACGATAGATATTCACTGTGGTGGTACGGATCTCATTTTCCCCCATCATGAAAATGAGATTGCCCAAAGTGAAGCAGCAAACGGCAAACCCTTTGCCAAGTACTGGCTTCACAATGGTTTTATTAATGTCGACAACAAAAAAATGTCCAAATCCTTAGGTAATTTTTTTACGGTCAGGGAGATTACGGAAGAGTTTCCTTATGAAGTGATACGATTTTTTATGCTAAGTGCCCATTATAGAAGTCCAATTAACTTTAGTCGTGAGTTGATGGAAGCAGCATCCAATAGTTTGCAACGTATTCAAACAGGAGCAAAAAATCTTATATATCTTCATGAACACAGTGTACTTGAAAGCATGACAGAAACAGAAAATACGGACTTAAAACGGTTAGAAAGCTTTAAAGATAAGTTTGAAGAGGCGATGGATGATGATTTCAATACAGCCGATGCCGTTTCTGCTATTTTCGAGTTGATTCGTTTTGCCAATACGCATGTCAGCGTATCTTCGTCCAAAGCCTTTATTCAGAAAGTTTCTAATACCTTACAGGCCTTGTGTGATGTTATTGGTATTGACTTAGAAATAGAAGAGGACATATTGGATTCTGATATTGAAGCGTTGATTCAAAAACGGCAAGAAGCAAGAAAGAATAAAGATTTTGTTCTATCAGATAAAATAAGAGATGACTTAATGAAAAAGGGTATTATAATTGAAGATACAAGAGAAGGTGTAAAATTCAGAAGGGTATAGGGTGAATGTAGTGAATGATTTTCTAACATTTTTAGAAAAAGAGTTGTCCTTGGATGAAATGAAAGTCCATACATATTCACCACTGGCTTTAGCATATATAGGTGACTCCATTTATGACTTGATTATTCGAACCTATATCATTAGCAAAGGAAGTAAAGCAGTTGGTAAAATGCATAAGGAAACCAGTCTCTATGTTAATGCGAAGACCCAGGCTAAGATTTATCATACCATTAAAGATACATTAACTGACGAAGAGATGAGTATGATGAAAAGAGGTAGAAATGCTAAGTCGGGTTCTAAACCGAAAAACACAGATTTGATTACATACAAACATGCAACAGGGTTTGAAACACTTATTGGCTATTTATATGTCACTAAGCAACTTGAGCGTCTTGTGGCACTTATTGCCACCGGGCTAAAGACAACCCAATTAACCCAATCAAATAATATTTCGGAAACCATAGAAAATGAGAAGCCCTATAGTGGTTAGGCTATCCTAAAGCCATTCAGAAAGAAGGATTAGATGAAACAGAATAATCAGAATAATAAAAGAAGAAATCTGGACAACCAAGAATCAGAAGAAATCAACGAATTAATCGTATTTGGGCGTAATGCTGTCATAGAGGGTATGAAATCAGGTAGAAGCGTGGATAAGCTTCTGATGATTGAGTCAGGTCATCAAGAAGGCAGTGCCCAAAAAATATTAGGATTAGCCAAAGATATGAATATTCTTGTACAATATGTTGCAAGAGAAAAACTAGATCAATTAAGCAACCAAGGCAAACATCAGGGTGTGTTGGCTTTTATGGCTGCTCATGATTATGTAGAATTGGAAGTCCTATTTGAAAAAGCCAAGAAAAGAGAAGAAGCGCCATTTTTTATCATTTTAGATGGTATTGAAGATCCACATAACCTGGGTGCAATCATTCGTACGGCTAATATTACAGGTGCTCATGGTATTATTATACCAAAAAATAGAGCGGTTTCATTAACAGCAACAGTAGCAAAAACGTCAGCCGGTGCTATTGAATATACACCGGTCTGCAAAGTGGTTAACCTTGTAAGAACCATTGAAGACCTTAAGAGTAAAGGCATCTGGGTAGCCGGATCGGATATGGAAGGCACAAGTATGTATGAAGTGGATTTCAAGGGACCTATGGCGCTTGTTATTGGTAGCGAAGGCAAAGGTCTTAGCCGACTAGTAAAGGAAAAATGTGACTTCATTGCCAGAATACCTATGAAGGGCAATGTTGACTCTCTAAATGCTAGTGTTGCAGCAGGGGTTTTAATGTATGAGGCACTTAGACAAAGAAACATATAGGAAAATAGGGCTTAACAATATTGTAGAAATCTGATATACTAAAATCCTAAAATTACTCCTAGAGAGGCGGTTCTAGCGTGGATAAAGAAGTACTTCTCGTCGATGGGTATAATATTATACATGCATGGCCAGAGCTTAAGATAATGGCGATGGAGAGTCATCTTGGCAATGCAAGAACACGTTTGCTAGAGATTCTAAGTGATTACCAAGGCTATAAAAAGAATGAAATCATAGTGGTTTTTGATGCTTATAAGGCGAAAAACACAGTCAGAAGTATTGATACATATCATAACATTCATGTTATTTATACAAAAGAGCATGAGACAGCTGACCTTTATATTGAAAAAGTAGCTACAGAGTATGCTAGAGATTATCAGATTCGAGTTGCGACTTCCGATGCCCTTGAGCAAACAATAATTATGGCAAAAGGCGCAGCAAGGATGTCAGCAAGAGAACTTCTAATTGATATTAAAGCGACCCAAAAAGAATACAAGTCGGATTATTTGGAAAAGCCTACAGGAACAACAAATCGTCTAGAAGGTCATTTAAATAAAGAAACTTTAGAATGGATGGAAAAATTTCGTCGTCAAAGATAGGGGTTGTCTTAAATAGAACGAGTTATAGCATTTGAAGAATTAACCATTTATACAGATGAAGAAATCGTTGTACTTATTAGAGAAGGTCATGATTACGCATTGGACTATTTGATGAACAAATATAAAAAGCTGGTGGAAAAAAAATCAAAATCCTATTTTTTAATGGGGGCAGGCAGAGACGACTTAATACAAGAAGGGATGATTGGATTATTCAAAGCAATTAGAGACTATAGAAGCGATACGGCATCATCCTTTTTCTCTTTTGCAGACCTTTGCATTACACGTCAGATCATCACTGCAGTAAAAGCAGCTACACGGCAAAAACATATGCCTTTAAATTCCTATATTTCTTTAAATAAACCTGTATTTGAAGAAGACAATGACAAAACGGTTCTAATGGATCTTATGCCTTCAAAACAGATTGTCGATCCAGAAGAACTGATTATTGATAAAGAGAATATTCATATTATTGAAGATGAGTTGGCAGATAGACTAAGTGATTTTGAGAAAGATGTTTTAGAATATTATGTTGAAGGTATTGGTTATGTAGAAATAGCTGAGATTTTGGAAAAACAGGTAAAATCTATAGACAATGCCCTTCAGCGCATTAAGAAAAAACTGGAAATCATAATGAAAGAAAAAAATAAGAATTCTTATTGACAAGTGATAAGATATGGTTATAATAGAGAAAGTGGCCTAAGTAAGAAGGCTGATTATAACCATATTCATGCTGGTATAGCTCAGTAGGTAGAGCGCATCCATGGTAAGGATGAGGTCACGAGTTCGAATCTCGTTACTAGCTTAAGAAAAGAATCTCATTAGGGGTTCTTTTTCTTGTTCTTCAGGAGCGTGTCCAGCAAAGCTGGCCACTTGCAAGTATATGCTATATTAATGCGTTGAAGCATAGCATTAACTATCAAGGAAATATTTCCTGCTGGAACAATTTGCTTTGCAAAGCAAGGCGTAGCCTCTTTCCTCTTCGACTCTAAGAAAAAGACGCACCACTGTTCAAACATTCCAATCGCGTGTATAATTAAAGCAGGTGATTTCTCATGAGATGGAGCATGTCTCTAATGA
>NZ_JCBCDA010000075.1:0-65652 GCF_059865615.1 Petrocella sp.
AAAAAAATTCATATTTGTAGTGCGGTCCTGTTTAAAGACAGGTTAATAGGGAAAAAGGTAGAAGCCTTTGCAGCCCCCGCTACTGTAAGGGAGTACGAAATCTCAAATGCCACTGACTTAGTTGGGAAGGCGAGAAAGTAGGATGATCCCCGAGCCAGGAGACCTGCCACGCTATGTATTTACTTATAATCTTCGGGAGGAGGATTCTGTGAAAATCGCGTGCGATTATTTATAGACCAGTCCAAAGGGACTGGTTTTTTAAATCTCTAGGAAAGACGATGGTATGTTAATGCTTTTAAGCATAGCATTAACTTCAAGGAAGTCTTTCCCGCCGTGAACAATTTGCTTTGAAAAGCGAGGCTTAGCCTCTTTGTTCTAAGAAATAGATTTTATTTCTAAAAGCATTAAATTCACTTAATCTAAAGAAGATTATGAATTTGATGCTTTTTTATTTTATAAAAGAAAGGGAGAAACGCCATGAAAAAAGGACTTATGATTTTGGCCCACGGAAGCAAAGTAGATGAAACTGATCAAATTATGACCAAATACTTGGAGGCTGTGTCAACATCTGTAAATTATGACCAAGTGGAGAAGGCTTATTTGCAGATGATGTTGCCAAGTGTTGAGATGGCCTTTTTGAAGTTTCATGAGATGAATGTAAGAGATTTGACCATATTACCTTTTTTTATTTTTAATGGTAACCATATTCGAATGGACATACCGGAGAAATTAGAAGAAATGACTCAGCTTTATCCGGAAGTAAAGATCCGATTACTGGAAAACATCGGATTTGATCAAAAAATGGCAGATTTAATCATTGAAAGAGTGGCAATCTAATGGATTATATAAAAAATCCGGAAGCAATAGAAAAAATGAGTTTTGTAATCATCGATGAGCAAGTGAAAGTGGATTATGGTGGCTACCCAACAGAAGATCAAATAGAAAAAGCAATTCTGCGAAGGATTATACATACGTCAGCGGATTTTGATTATTTAGATAATGTGTATATTTCAAAAGGGTTCATAGACCGAGTAATTAAAGGTCTGAAAAATGGTCTCACAATCATCACCGATACCAATATGGCTTATAGCGGTATTAATAAAAAGGTCTTAGAAAAGATGGGCTGTAAAATAAGATGTTACATCTCCGAGGACGCAACAGCAAGGTATGCATCAAAAGCCAGTATAACCCGATCTATGGCCAGTGTTATAAGAGGAGCAGAAGAAGCGGGTCCTAAGCTCTATGTTTTTGGAAATGCACCAACTGCCCTTTTTAAAACCTTAGAAATCTATGAAAAAAATGATGAAAATCTAATAGGGATTATTGGGGTGCCGGTTGGCTTTGTCGGAGCAGCCGAATCGAAAGAAGCATTAATGACTTCAGGCATACCTTCCATAACAGCAAGAGGTAGGAAGGGCGGAAGCAATGTAGCAGCGGCCATTGTAAATGCCATCCTATATGAAGCAGACCATCGCTATGGATAAGATGCAAGTCATCATTGATGGCAAAATCTATAGAAGAGGCTTTACCACAGGGACTACCGCTGCTGCAGCGGCTAAGGCAGCCGCCATGTACTGGAAAACGGGGAAGATACCTAAAGATGTTGAAGTGACACTTCCAAGTAAAGAAATTGTCACACTAAAGGTAGAAGAAGCCTGGACTAAGGGACATGCTTACTGTGCCTCTGTCATTAAAGATGGTGGTGATGATATAGATGTAACCAATGGCTTAATCTTATCTGCTGAAGTCGTCGTGCTTGGTCATAGTAAGAGTCAAGGCATTCAGGTTCTAGGCGGCGTTGGGGTTGGGATCGTAACAAAAAATGGCTTACAAAGAAATATCGGAGAGCCGGCCATCAATCCGGTGCCTCTTAAGATGATTGAAGAAGGTATTAAAGAAATATTAGGTCGTGGTTACCAAGTGGAAGTGACCATACATGTGCCAAAAGGCGAAGAAGTGGCAAAACGTACCTTTAACCCTAGACTGGGTGTTGAAGGTGGTATTTCGATTATAGGTTCTACAGGCATCGTAGAGCCTATGAGTGAAGAAGCTTGGAAAAAATCACTGGAAATAGAGCTGTCTCAAAAAGTGAATTTAGGTCAGAAAAAGATTGTCTTGGTACCGGGCAACCACGGCGAGAAATTTGCCATGGCATCATTAAATTATAGTAAAGACCAGATTGTCATGATGAGCAATTTTGTCGGACATATGTTAATGGAAGCTTGTAGATTGGGTGTTTGTGAGGTCGTTCTTGTGGGACATATTGGTAAACTTATTAAAGTTGCTGGTGGCAATTTTCATACCCATAACCGGGTTTCGGATGGAAGAATGGATGTGCTTTGTAACCATTTGGCCAAAATAAGAGGGGATTATAATCTGATTGATCAAGTAAGAGAAAGCATCACGACAGACGAAGCGGTGGCATTGATTGATGAAGCCGGACTTCAACCTGTTTATGAGAGCATTGCTAGGGTGATAAAAGAAAAGGCAGAGCATTATACATATGACCAATTGAAGGTAGAAGTTGCACTATATAATATGAAAGGTAGGCTGCTGGCCAAAACGATGGATGATGATTAATGTGGTAGGAATCGGACCGGGAAAAGCATCCGGATTAACAATTGAAGCACAAAATCAGATTAAAAAAGGTCAGTGCGTCATCGGCACAAAAAGACAACTGGCTTCAACTGGGATGAATATTATAAAACCTATTGTCTATTCCGGCAGGATGGAAGATTTGGAAGCCAAGATTAAAGAGCAGCTTATTCTAAATCAATTAGATGAAGTTGTTGTATTGGCCAGTGGGGACCCTTCTATATATGGTTTGTCAAAACGCTTGATTCATTGTTTTGGTAAAGACGCTGTTCATGTAACAGCTGGCATTAGTGCCATACAGTACTTGTTTGCTAGCATCAAGTTGGACATGAATGATCTATATATAACTAGTGCTCACGGAAAACGTCCGGATTTTGATCTGCTTTTTAAAATGCCAAAGGTAGCTCTTGTTACGGACAGTTCCATGGGTCCCTATGAGATAGGGCAAGAAGCCATAATAAGAGGTTTTAACCCAATAATGATTATAGGTGAGAATCTGTCCTATGATAACGAAAGTATTCAAAAAACCGATGCTAAAACAGTAACAAGAAAAAAATATGAAATGAATGTGGTGATATTACTTAATGATGGATCAAGACTTTATTAGAGACAAAGTCCCTATGACGAAAATGGAAGTAAGGGCGGTGACTTTAGCCTATTTACAACTTGAAGCGGGGCACACATTTTTGGACATTGGGGCTGGTACTGGTTCAATTACTGTTGAAGCGGCTAGATATAACAGACAGTTGAAAGTATTTGCCATTGAAAAGAACCCTGTAGCCCTTGAACTGATTGATTTGAATCTAAAAAAATATGGCTTAAAGGAGGTGGCACTTATATCAGGGGTAGCACCTCTGGATACAGGCCATGTACCATCTTGTGACCGAGTTTTTATTGGCGGTACAGGTGGCCATATGAAGGAGATTATTTATTGGCTTACCAAAGAAGTACTCACTGACGAAGCGGTATTGGTGATGAATGTGATTACGATTGAGAACCTGAATGAAGGGATGAAAGCCTTGTATGACTATGGCTTTGTGGAGGTTGAAGGTAGTAGCTTATCAAGTGCCAGATTGAGCTTACTTGGTGATTTACATTATTTTAAACCAGAGAACCCATGCTATATATTAAAAGGTGTTTGGAGGAGAAAATGTCAGAATTTATTGGAATAGGTGTCGGACCGGGAGATCCTGAACTCCTGACTTTAAAGGCGGTTAAAGCGCTTCAACAACTGGATATACTTATTGTACCTTATGGTCGCCTTAAAGGGGAAAGTGAGGCTTTAAAGATCGTAGAAGGCTATTTGAAAAAAGATATTCATATCCTTCCTAAACATTTTCCCATGGTACAAGATGAAGCAGAACTTTCACCAGCGATCGAGGCCATATCATTAGAAATCAAAGGCTATATAGATCAAGGTCATAGGGTAGGTTTTATAACCATTGGTGATCCTATGTTATACAGTACCTATATCTACTTACTTAAATATCTTATAGATCAAGTGTCTGTTACAACCCTACCAGGGATAGCTTCATACAGCGCTATAGCCTCCGGTCTTAATCGACCATTGGCTGAAGGGAATACGCCTTTATTCATACATCCCTGTAACGGAAAAATAGAAGCAATTGAGAGCCTTGTATTAGAACATGACAGCATCGTCCTTATGAAAGTATATAAGCAATTTGATGCCATCCTTGAGATGCTTAAGGCACATGACTTAATGCCCTTTAGCCTTATTGTTTCTAACTATGGAAAAGCAAACCAAGTGATTTATCATCCAGAGGATTTGTTTACCCATGAAAAAATCAGTTATTTTACAACCATTATTATTAATAAGGGGTGGCGATTATGAAAGTAGTATTTATAGGTGCAGGACCGGGGGATAAGGAACTGATTACTCTTAAAGGCTATAAGGTCTTAAAAGAAGCCGATATGATTATTTGGGCAGGATCTTTGGTCAACGAAGCTTTGCTTGACTATTGCAGGGCGGATGTAGAAATACATAATAGTTCCCTCATGCATTTAGATGAAATCTTAGCAACCTGTGCTAAGGGTGTTAAATCAGGAAAAAAAGTGGTGCGCTTACACACTGGTGATTTCTCTATATATGGCTCTTTAAGAGAACAAATAGAAGGTTTACAAGCACTGGGCATTGAATATGAACTTATACCTGGGGTCAGCAGTTTTTTAGGGGCCGCTTCTTCTTTGGGGGTGGAATATACCGTACCTGAAGTGTCACAAAGTCTGATTATTACAAGACGTGGCGGAAGAACTCCAGTACCGGAGAAAGAGTCATTAAAAGCCTTTGCACAACATGGGACCTCTATGGTGATTTTTCTATCTTCTACTTATGTAGATGAAGTCTGTAAGGAACTCATTGAAGGGGGCTATGATGGACACACACCTGCAGCCATAGTCTTTAAAGCAACTTGGCCGGAGGAAGAGATTATTCGAGGCACACTCATGACCCTACCGGCACTTGCCAAAGAAAAAAACATCCATAAAATGTCCCTCATCATGGTTGGCGACTTTTTGGGCCATGAATTTAACGTTTCAAAGCTTTATCATAAGGATTTTAAGCATGAATACAGAACTTAGATTATATCATAAAAAAAATCATAAACAAGTCAATAAAATGGTGATTTTCTCTTTGACCCCAAAAGGCGATTTACTGAACCATCGACTTAAGGGCGACCACTACACCAGTGAAATCATTAAAGAACACGGTGGTATTATGGCCTGTGTGAAGGCATGCTTTAACCAGGTGACCTGTATGGTCTTTATCTGTGCAACGGGTATCGCTGTTAGAGCCATTGGTAAGCTCATAGAAGATAAGTATAAAGACCCAGCAGTCTTAGTCATAGATGAGGAAGGTCGTTATGTCATCAGCTTACTGTCCGGACATCTGGGGGGTGGCAATGCTTACGCAAAAGATATTGGTAAACTTATTAAGGCACTACCGATCATCACCACTTCAACAGATGTAAATGATGTCGGCAACTTAGATCTACTGCTTCAAGCATGTCATTGTGATGTACCTAAATATAAAAATGACATCTTAAAAATCAATATGGCCCTAATAAAAGGCAAATCGATTGGCCTTTACTGTGATATTAGAGCTAGCGATACGTGTTTGACGACTTATTTAAAAGGGTTTACATTCATGGAGGATTTTCAGACTTTTATTGATATGTCAGCAGATTATAAAGTCTATATTGGTTATGATACGAGGCAGATTAATAAACTGAGTCAAAAGGATCTCTTTTTTATTCCAAAAGTCTTATGCCTTGGAACAGGGACAAGAAAAAACTTGGATATAAAGGCCTATTTTAATGAGCTAGATAACTACCTTAAAACGGTACATGTCCATCCATCGGCCATTGCCCTCTTAACCAGTGTGGAGATAAAAAGCCAGGAACCTTGTTTGGAAGCCTTGTGCCAAGCATGGTCATTAGAATCACTTTTCTTTACTGTACAAGATTTGGAAAGTGTTCATGATGAATTTGATAAATCGGAATGGGTGCTTAAGACCCTAGGTATAGGTTCTGTCGCAGGACCATCCGCTTGGCTAGCATCAAAAGGTAATATGATACATGATGGTAGTAAAATGAAAGGCAGTACCTTTGCCCTTGGGAGGATTGTATGATTAAAGTTATAGGCATTGGGTCTGGACAAACACAAAATCTAACAATAGAAGCCATTGAAGCCATTAAAGCAGCAGAGGTTATTGTCGGATATCGTACGTATATAGATTGGATTCAACCACTGATCGACCAAAATAGCAAAGCTCAGAAAATAATAACAACAGGAATGACCGGTGAAGTGAAACGGTGTCAAGCGGCTCTTGAAGCCTCAAGAAAGGGAGAAAATGTTGTGGTGATTAGTAGCGGAGACTCAGGCGTCTATGGCATGGCTGGACTTATTTATGAACTCTCAGATCCAGAAGATGAGATTCGTGTCATCCCTGGTGTTACCTCATCAAGTTTAGCAGCAGCAAGACTTGGCGCGCCATTGATGCATGATTTTGTTTCCATAAGTCTGAGTGACCTGATGACGCCTTATGATCTGATTATGAAAAGGGTGCGTCTGGCTGCAGAAGGTGACTTCGTCATATGTCTTTATAATCCAAGAAGTAAAGGCCGTCCACATCATTTAGAAGACGCCCTTGAAATTATTAAAGACATACAAGGTGATGCTTTGGTGGTTGGAAGGGTTTCTGATGCCGGACGTGAGGAGGAAGAGGTAGCCTATTCGACTTTAAAAGAATTTGACGTTCGGGATGTGAACATGCGTACCATGGTTATAATCGGTAATCAAAACACCCATATGCACCATGGGAAAATGGTCACACCTAGGGGGTATCGCTTGTGATCTATGTGATTGGTGGCACCCATGAGTGTCGTCAAATATGTGAAATGCTAAAGCACCATCATCTACCTTTTATATTAAGTGTGGCTACAAAACTGGGAGAAGACACCTATGGTACTTGTGCTGACAGGCTCATAGTAAAAAGACTGGATGCCATGTCTATGGAAGCTTTAATTCGAGTAGAAAAAATTGATTGGATAATTGATGCTTCCCATCCACATGCAGTTATAGTCAGTCAGCAGGCCATTGAGGCAGCAAAAGCCACCGGTATTACTTATACACGGTTTGTTAGAAAAACACAAAAAGATGAAGCTTCTTATGGTAAGTTTTTTGAGAATGAAGAAGAAGCCTTAAACTATTTATCAGGTCAACAAGGGCAAATCATGGTAACCGGAAGTAAAACACTAGAAGAGGCCATTAAAGTCCTTGGTCTAGAACGCATCGTAGCAAGGGTGGTACCTTCAACAGAAAGTTTGCAGCAATGCGAGCATATGGGTCTTAAACCCAATCAAATCATCGCATTACTGGGTCCTTTTAGTGTTGAAATGAATAGGTTACTACTTAAGACCTATCATATTTCTTATTTGATGTTTAAGGAGGGCGGGGAAGGCAGTGGTTATCTTGAGAAGTTAAAAGCTTGTCAACTAGAAAATGTGAAGGCTATTGTGGTGAAAGTACCATATATCAATTATAGGGAGGTAACAGAATCTTATGAAGCATTATTGGAGAAAATCAAGGATTATTACAATCGTCATCTTGCTCATGATAACAGGAGCTGTAAGTGAGGTACATGCCATGCATATCATGGAAGGTTTTTTACCGAAAGCATACGCATTTTTTTGGTGGGTTTTGTATATGCCTTTTCTTATTATGGGTATTATGAAACTAAAAAAAGGTCTTAGGAAAGGTCATGATAACAAGTTGCTTATTGGTTTGGTTGCTGCCTTTACTTTTTGTATCTCTGCCCTAAAAATCCCTTCAGTGGTTGGCAGTTCCTCTCATCCCACCGGTATTGGACTGGGTGCTATTTTATTTGGTCCACTTATGATGGCTTTTATTGCTGCGATTGTATTGCTGCTTCAGGCGCTGCTTCTTTCTCATGGCGGTATTACTACTTTGGGAGCCAATGGATTTTCTATGGGTGTTGTAGGTCCTTTTGCTGCATTCTTGGCTTATAAACTTGCTATAAAGTCCGGTCTATCAAAAAGAGTTGCCATCTTTATTGCCGCTTTTTCTAGTAATTTTTTGACCTACGTTATGACGTCTGTTCAACTGGGTACAGCTTTTTCAGGACAAGAAGGGGTCATGATTTCAACCCTAAAATACTTAAGTATTTTTAGTCTGACTCAATTACCAATAGCTATATTAGAAGGGTTTCTAACGGTTATTATTTTCAATCTACTTTGGGAAAACAAAGAACAGATTCATCTTGTGGGAATGGAGGAATTAATATGAAATCAAAACAAAACTTGGTTTTAATAAGTATGGTTATTTTACTGGCTATAATACCCCTAATCATCAATCCAAATAGTGAATATGGTGGTGCAGATGGTGCAGCACAAGATCAAATCTTACTTGAATACCCGGATTATGAGCCTTGGTTTATACCTTTGTTTGAACCTGCCAGTGGAGAAGTTGAAAGCTTTTTCTTCTCCATGCAAGCGGCGATTGGTGCCGGATTCATCGCTTATTATTTTGGTAGGATGAAGGGAAGACAGGATCATGCTAAGAATAGATAGCATCATAGAAGGCAATCCATTTAAGCATATACCTTATAAAATTAGGATTGGTATGTCTTTTTTTCTATTAACATGGTCTCAATGGATGAATCAAATCTATATATATGGTGCGTTATTAATCATCTTATCTAGTTTGATGTTTATTGGTATTTATAGACATATGAAAAGTTTTCTTCATATATGGTTTCTGTCACTTATCTTTTTAGTGCCTAGTCTACTCGGGGTGATAGTAGTGACCAGAGTACAAGGACAAGAAATATTGATGACCTTTGGACAAGCCTCTCCTTGGATCTATATAACACGTGAAAGTTTATGGATGGGAATTGAAGTCATGATCAGGGTGATGAGTTCCTTTTCAATCATGCTTTTTCTGATTTTGACTACTTCTATTTGGGAAATTGGTCGGTTTTTAAGGTGGGTTAAAGTGCCTAAACTATTTGTCGAAATATTGCTTCTGACCTATCGATTTCTTTTTCTAATCTATGAAGAAGGGATGGATATGATTATGGCTCAGGAATTAAGAAGTGGCTATTATGGCGTTGGAAATGCATTTAAAAGCTTGTCACTTTTACTTGGTCAATTATTCTTAAATACAATTATAAGAGCCCAAGAAATGGAAGAAGGTCTGCAGATGCGCCTCTATGAAGGAGAGTATTTATATGGTTGAATGTAAGAACTTAAGCTATGTTTATGCCGATGGAACAAAGGCTCTTAGTGATTTGGATTTCTCAACCCAAAAAGGTCGAATTATCGGTGTGATTGGTTCTAATGGTGCCGGTAAGTCGACTCTGTTTAAGTGCCTAACAGGTTTTTTAAAACCCAGTACCGGTCATTTGACCTATAATCATCAACCTATAAAATATGACAAAAAAAGTCTTCAAGCGCTACGCATGAAAATAAACATTGTATTACAAGGTGCGGAAAAACAGATTTTCCTTCCTAGTGTCAAAGAAGATATCGCATTTGGTCCAAGAAACCTTAAGATGTCTTCTGAGATCATTGAAAGACGTATTTTAGAAGCCATAGAAGCAACAGCCTTAGAAAGCTGCAAGGATAAGCTGATACACAACTTAAGTTATGGACAAAAGAAAAGGGTTGCCATTGCCGGTGTATTAGCACTAAGTCCGGAAGTCATTATCTTTGACGAACCTGAAGCAGGACTGGATCCTTATATGAAACAACAAATGGTATTTTTGATTAAGGCTTTATCCAAATCAGGGAAAACCATCATTATGGCCAGCCATAATATGGATTTTATTTACGAGACTTGTGATTATGTCTATCTTTTGAAAAAGGGGCATTTTTTAGCAGAGGGTAAGCCTAAGGATATTTTAGGTCAGTATGATCTTATGGCAACAGCGGATATGGAGATGCCTTGGGTGCTTAAGGTATGTCATCAATTAAATATTTCACCGGTTGATTCAGAAGCAAGTCTATTTAATATGATTAAAACTAAGTTTTATTGATTCACATATGGTTAAGGTGTCAAAACTATATAGTTGAACTTTTGCATACAATATATAGTTATGAATGCATCAAGGTAATCTCTATATTGTATGTAAATTTAGTGAAACTTAGTTTTGACCCTTTAACCACATATAATATTAATTACGTCTCACTAAATGCACATACAATAGATGGAGGTATTAAAATGAAAGGTATTTTGCTTGCGGCACCTTCTAGTGGTTCGGGAAAAACAACGGTCACTTCGGGCATTATTCGAGCATTGCATAATAAGGGGTATACTATAAGCCCTTTTAAAACGGGACCAGACTATATTGACAAAGGCTTTTTAGAAGTCGCTGCAAAAAATGCTGCCGGTAACTTGGACCTGCATCTACAAGGCGACTTAGGAATACTAGAAGCACTTTCTTATGTCAAGCCAGATATAGATTATTGTGTCATTGAAGGAGCCATGGGTTACTATGACGGTATCTATAATACTTTTGAAAATTCCAGTTATGCCATCGGGAAGAAGATAGGGGTGAATACGATACTCATCTATACCCCAAAAGGGGAAATGTTTACGGCGGTGACCAAAATAAAAGGTATGGTCGATTTTGGTCAGGGTAGCATAACCGGTGTCATCTTAAACAAGGTTACAGAGGCCCATTATGATATGTTACGCGTTCAAATAGAAAACCATGTAGGTATCAAAGTCCTTGGATATCTGCCTACAATCCCAGAGTTAGAATTTAAGAGTCGACACCTTGGTCTTATTCAAAGTGAAGAAATGACAAAACTGGATTCGAATCTGGATCAATTAGCAGAGCTTATCGAAAAGACCATTGACTTAGGCACAATCTTAACCATGTGTAAAAAAATGCCTAAAATAGAAACGGATCGTCATAAGGTTAAAAAAAAAGATCTTGTTATAGGTGTAGCTAAAGATAAGGCTTTTTCTTTTTTCTACCGAGAAAATTTGGAGATGTTAAAATCTGTCGGGAAAGTCGTTTATTTTTCACCGCTTTCGGACTTAAGTCTACCGGATTGTGATCTGCTTTATCTAGGTGGTGGTTATCCTGAGTTATATAAAGAAACCCTGTCAAATAATCATGAAATGCTTGAGGCTATTCGGCTGTTTTCTGAAAAAGGTGGTCATATATTTGCAGAATGCGGTGGCTTTATGTATTTGAATGTGGCTATAGAAGGTTATAAAATGGTGGGTATTTTTAAAGGTGAAATAAAAATGACGTCCAAGCTTCAAAGGTTTGGATACATTGACATCACTTTAGATCAAACTTGTTTTTTGGGTGAGAAAGGTGATCCAATGCGTGGTCATGAATTTCATAGGAGCCGTTGTTCTATTGAAGATGAGGGTGAAAGGACAAGTATTATGACCATTAAAAAAACAGGAAAAGATAACCGCTGGTATTGCGGTTATCTTTATAAAAACACCTATGGTGGTTACCCACACTTTAGTTTTGTGGGTAATAAAAAGATGTTTTTTAATATGATGCATCGTTTATCAATCTCTAGTTATTGATTTTTTAATTGCATTCTAATAGATATTTGGTATGATAGAACATATATAAAAAATCAGTGAGATGACAAGGAGATTATTATGAATGCAAAGAGATGGTTAGCTATTGGATTATCAGTGGTGGTTTTTTTCTCATCACTTATAATTTCAGCAGTGGGAAATGTATTGACAAAAGATGTGGAAAAAACATCGTTTTGGGACACTATAATGCAAGATGCAATGTCAGAAAACATTCTAAGAGAGGGTTTATTAGATGAAAGAATTGTTATTGTTGATGTGACAGGTATCATGATTCAAGTTGAACAGAACTATTTTGCACCACTTAGCTATAATCATCAAAAAATCTTAAGTGATTTGGATCGGATTATTGAAGATACTTCTATTAAAGCTGTGGTGATAAGAGTGGATAGCCCAGGTGGTGGTGTCTATGAAAGTGCACAGTTAAGAGATAAGATTAAGGAAATGAAGGAAGTAAGAGATATTCCCATTTATGTGGTGATGGAAAGTATGGCGACGAGTGGCGGTTATTATATCTCAGTAGATGCAGATAAAATATTTGCTTCAAAAGAAACCATAACAGGATCTATCGGCGTTATCATGTCCGGACTTAATCTATCCGGACTTATGGAAAAGTATGGTATTAAGGATACGACCGTTAAAAGTGGCGACTTAAAAGATGTTGGGTCAGCGACACGTCCTGCGACTGAAGAAGACTTAAGTGTATTACAAAATCTGGTTGACAGCATGTACGAAAGGTTTGTAGATGTTGTAGAAGAAGGTAGAAAAATGGATAGATCCCTTGTCTATGAGCTGGCAGATGGACGGATTTATGATGGAACGCAAGCCCTAGATGCCGGTCTAATAGATGCTATAGGTTATTATGACCAAGCAATTATAGATTTAGAGCGTACTTATGAACTTGAAAATGCTCAAATTTTTTCTTATTCAAGTTCGGATTTTCCATTCGTCAACCAGTTCATGTCAGAAGTTACCATGTTGATAAGAGAGAAGAACATGGGTTCTTTAGGTGATATTAATATATCAGGAATCAGCAACAAACAAGGATTTATGTATATATATGGAGGATATTAGTATGGAGGAATTCAACAAATACCCCAAAATTGTATATGCAGGTTTTTGGATGCGTTTTTTTGCTTATCTACTGGATCTTATCCTTATTGGAAGTATACATAGAATAATGCTGTTCTTTCTCAAAGAAGGTGTAGTAAAAACAACATTATCTGTTATTATATATTTAACATATTTTGTTTTAATGACAAAATTGAACCAAGGACAAACACTAGGGAAAATGGTGTTTGGTCTTCGTGTTATTTGCTTCAAAGAAGATAAACTATCTTGGTCAACGGTTTTAGTAAGGGAAATGTTTGGTCGGTACTTACAAAAAATAATATGGCCTTTGTATTTTCTTGTGGTATTTACCCCTTATAAACAACATGTAATTGACATGCTTACGGACACATCCGTTGTGACAGAAAATTATATAAATTTTCTATTCAACTTTCAAACATCTGAGATTTCTCAATAATGGTCAAAATGTCTAAACTATTATAATTGAACTTTTACATACAATAGTTGGAGGTAGTGATGAAATATTATATTATTACAGGAACGTCCAAAGGGCTAGGAGAAGCGCTTGCCTTGGAATTACTAATTAAAGGGCATCATGTCATTGGAGTATCTAGATCCCAAAGTGATAAGATTGAAGATAGGGTTCGTCTAAAGAATGATAACTGGCACCATATAACATGGGATATAAGTCATGTAGAAAAATTAACGTCGTTAATGGAAGCTGTGTTTAGCTTTATTGATCTTAAACAGGCATTATCGATTTGTTTGATCAATAATGCTGGTGTTGTAACGCCTGTTAAAGTAATAGAAAAGTGTGAGGATAATGAAATTATGGAGGCTTTTAATATTAATACCATGGCCCCTATACTCATGACATCAAAGTTCATTGAAAAGCTAAAATCATTGAAAATAGATAAACATGTTGTCAATATTTCTTCTGGCGCAGGAAAGCATCCTTATGATGGGTGGAGTTGCTATTGCAGTACGAAGGCGGCTATGGATATGTTTACAAGATGTGTCGCTTTGGAACAGAAGAAAACCGCTTTTCCGGTAAAGATTATATCTCTGGCACCCGGTGTAGTAGACACACAAATGCAAGGAGTAATACGAGCATCAACTAAGGAAGATTTTAGTTACGTAGAGCGTTTTATTGATTATAAAGAAAAGGGATCTCTTTTGTCACCGGAAGCCGCTGCAAAGAAAATACTTGAAGTTATGGAAATTGAAGCTATGACTCAAGGTCAGCTTTTGGATATTAGAGATTACAAATGAAGAAATGAAAGCGGTCAGTTAACTTGACCGCTTTCATTATATGTGTTAAAATTATATTACGACAATCGTAATATACGAGAATCGAAAATGAAAAGGTTGTGATTCCTTGGGAAATCAAATGGATTTGTGGATAAGACAATCTAGAGAAAATATCCAGCATCTGATTCAACATTACAAAAATCTAGACATGGATATGCCATTGCAAAATCCTCTAGAGAAAAAGTTAAATGCAATAGATATGGATGTGCTTAATTTGTTTGAACTTGAGTCATCTATTGCTATCAAAAAGGTGATTCTGTATCTTGATGTTCCTAATAGCACGATAACAAGTACAATTAATCGCCTAGAAGCTAAAGGTATATTGACTAGAAGCATTCATCCACAAGACAAAAGAACCTATAATCTACAACTTACTGAAAATGGTCAGGAAATCATCAATCTAAGAAAAGCGAGAAAAGAACAATTTCTAGAGATTATATTTCAAGCACTTGATGATGAAGAAAAAAAGACACTATATGAACTATTATGTAAAACAACAAAAGAGGTCCTTAAAAATCAATCCGGTTTAGCAAGGAGGTTCAATATGAACAAACTCGAACAAGAATATCATAGTTTTGGATCGTGGATTATTGAAATCACAACAGAAGATGAGATACCACTTCAATTCATTGACTTTAAACAGACAATATTAGATGCAGAGTATAGTTTTAAGGTGCCAAGAAAAATAGAAAGACGTAAAGCACATCCGGGTATGCGTTTGTATGATGCTGTCGTATCTTTATTAGCACATAAAATCGTATTTCAACAAATTCGGAATAAGAAGGTAGAGGTATACCATATTCCATTTGAAGATATTGTTTATTTGGTTCATACCAACGAATTATTAGATAGTCAAATCATCATAGTTACGAAGGAACAAGAACATGTTATTGAGTATAATTCGGTTTCCTACGACATCAGTCACGGTTTCATCAAAAAAGTTCGCGATAAAATGTTAACATCCATGCCGGTATTGGATTTGGATACATTTACTGAAGAAAAGTCTATTGATTCTGAATTATATAAGAATCTCATAAGTAATGAAGTCAATGACAGTTCGGTAAAAATTATTGAATATCAACCTTTTATACAACTATCAAAAAATAACCCATCACCGGCTGAAAAACTATTTAACACTCATAATAAATATGAGCTTCAAGACACAGTTTTTTTGGCAAATACAAAGGAATTGATTGTTGTTAATCGAAAAGAAGCAGTAAAAAAAATGGATAAAGCAGATTATGGTTATTGTCGAACTTATATGGATTTGAGAAAAATAAAAAACATAAGATTGGAAGATGCACCTGAGATGTCACATCTGAAAACGTTGCTCATTCATATAGACGATTTAGAAGTTCCTTTTGAAGTGGGCGATACCTTCACGGTGGATTCAATAAATCAGTTATTAGCTATGAGAAAATAATTTGAAAGAATGAGGATAGCGTATGATTCACCCATCAGTAGACAAAATGTGGAAAAATTATTTAGATTTTATTGATGATTCTGATGATTTAGATGATAGAACCTATACATCTTGGTTTTTCTGTAACAATGAAGAAAGCGCTCATAATTTAGCTGAACTTGTTAAAAAGGGCATTAAAAGAGCTACCGCATCTTTGTTCTGTCTATACGAGATAGAACAGGAAGCGTTACCAACTGAAGATTGTTATAGTATTGTGACGGATTTTCATGGTGTAGCACAATGCATCATTCGAACAAAAAAATTACGATTTTGCCTTTTAAAGAAGTGGATGATAATCTAGCCGCTATTGAAGGCGAAGGTGACCAGTCTTTAAAGTATTGGCAAACGGTTCATCGGCAATTTTTCACGGAAGAATTGGCCACTTTTGATAGGGTGTTTACAGAGGATTTACTGCTTGTATTTGAAGAGTTTGACTTGGTGTACCCATAAAGAATTCTAGGACATATGGTGGTGTTTGTTTTTATTACTGTTTTGATTGTATTTTGGATCGAATATTTTGTTAATGTTATGCAAAGGACCAAAAACAATAATTCTATCCAAAAGAAGTACAACTTGGCTGTCATCGATGTCGCCAATATAATGATCACCACGCTTAATGAACAAAACCCGTATACCATAATCATCACTAAGTCTGGACTCAAATATGGTTCTATCTTTTAGTACTAAAGGGACTTCGATGATTTTGATTTCGACAATACAATAACCACTAAAATTATCCAACACCAATAAGGGGTTGGATTTTTTTGAGTACATCCACTTATTGGCAATTTTTTTGATTAGTTTGTCAAAACGCGCACGAATAAAAGGCAGACGTTTATATAGGATGGCAAACATTAAAAATAAACTAAGTCCCAACAACGCTTGAGACAAGTTGAAAAATGGATCACGGTATAAAGTGATAATCATATTAACTAATACGGACACCACAATGACGTTGAAAAAATTCCCGGTAATCATAATTAGGATGGCCAAACGACGTCTACGTCTTGAACTAACGATAATCTCACTTTCTGAAGTCGTAAAACCGGAGTTGGTTAAAAGAGAGATGACTTGAAAAACGGAACGGGTATGGGATAGACCTGTGAGCATGAAAAAAATGGTGTATATTTCAATGATGATAAAATATATGGATAAAAGAACCAAAAGAGTGAAAAAAGCAAGATTAAGTGACATGGTTAACCTCCGTATTTAAGATTTATCAAAAGCTTTGCAAGCTTATTTTAACACATATTGTATAAAAAAAATACGGATTGATATAGTTGTTAATATTTCACCGATGTCAATTTTATTACTAATGAACGTTCTTTACAAATGAGTCTTGTTGACACATTATCCTAATTGTCTTATAATTGAATTAGCACTCGTAGTATGAGAGTGCTAATTCGTGAAAAGTGGTGATGGTATGAAATATAAAAATTATTATGATACTTTAGGCGTTAGTAAATCAGCAACAACTTCAGAAATTAGAAAAGCCTATCGTAAACTTGCAAAAGAATATCACCCGGACAGCAGTCATAATCAGGGTAAAACCGATGAAAGATTCAAGGAAATCTCAGAAGCTTATGATGTTTTAGGTGACGAAAAAAAACGAGAAAAATATGACCAACTGGGACAGGACTTTAACCTACATAGTTCTGATGATTTTGATCCGAGACAATATGGTTTCGAATCAAGGTCTTATAGTAATGTTGATGGTGATTACAGTGATTTTTTCAAAATGTTTTTTGGTGATGATATTTTTTCCGGTTTTGGTGGAAGATCTAACTATAGAGGCAATATGCATCAAAAGGCTAACAACATTGAAGCGACCTTAAAGATTAATTTAAGAGAAGCAGCCCTAGGTGTTGAAAAAACTTTTGGATTGCAAGGTAGAAGTCATCAAAAAATTGCAGTGAAAATACCAAAAGGAATTGAACCTGGAGAAAAAATTAGATTAAAAGGAAAAGGTGAAGCAAGTCTTACAGGGGGTGAACCTGGTGATCTGATTCTAATTATTGAGATTGAACCATATTCAAATATGGTTCTTCAGGGGCTTGACCTTCATACAAAGTTAGATATATATCCTTGGGATGCATATTTGGGGTGTGAGAAAACAGTTAAAGCCTTTGAGGGTGATCTTGTTGTCACTATACCACCGTTAATACAGTCCGGTAGAAAAATTAGATTACAGGATAAAGGATACAAAAATAGAAAAGGTAAGCAAGGTCATCTTTTTGTAGAAATAAACATTAAAAACCCTGGTCATGTGGATCGGATTATTAAGGAACACTATAAGGCTTTATCTGATTATTTCCTAAATCTTCAAAACTAAGGTTCACAAATTTTCGCAATTTGTTCTATATATGGTTAAAGGGTCAAAACTAAGTTTCACTAAATTTACATACAATATATAGATTACGTTGATGCATTCATAACTATATATTGTATGCAAAAGTTCAACTATATAGTTTTGACACCTTAACCATATATGTTATAATAAACACACTATAAATCATCGGAGGATAAAATGGACAATAATGATATTTTAATACGGGTGCGCTATGCTTTAGATATAAAAAATACAGAAATGATAGATATATTCAAATTTGGTGGTATTGAATTTACTAAAGAAGAAGTGTTGAAATTGTTAACACGTTCGAAAGACAGCTACTATGATGAAGTGGAAAGTCATGACGCAACATCAGAGGCAACGGAAGACGCTCATATAAAATGTAATCATAAAATATTAGAAGCATTTTTTAATGGTTTGATTATATTTAAAAGAGGGCGTCAAGAAGGAACAGAACAAAGTAAAAAACCAATTCTAGCCATGAAGGATTCAGGAAGTGTCAATAATGTTATGCTAAAAAAATTAAAAATCGCCTTAGCTCTTTCAAGTGATGATGTTATGGAGATTTTCGAGTTGGCAGGTGAGACTATAGGGAAAGCTGAGTTAGGCGCTTTGTTTAGAAAAGAAGGACACAAACATTATCGTGAATGCGGTGATAAATATGCTAGAAGGTTTCTAAAGGGCCTTTCTCTTAAATATAGGGATGACCTAGAATAATTATTGGAAAAAGTGGTAAAACGAAGGTTCTCTTAATTAACTTAACTTTCTATCCATTATAAAAAAGCAAAGACACTCTTACAGGTCCTTGCTTTTTCTTTATTCTTCTCTAGGAAAGTCTATGCTATGTTAACTATACTTCTTCTTCTTCTTCTTCTTCTTCTTCTTCACTTTCCATGATTTCTAGGAAAGCAGCTGAAATTCTATCAAAATCTTCTTGTGACTCTATGTTTGCAAGTTCGATTTCGCCTTCTTCATCTTCTTTATAGATGTATATGAAGACATCTTCACTGTCTTCAGGAAGTAAAGCTACATATTCTTGATCCTCAACTTCAAAAATACCAAGTACGGCACATTCCACCTGTTCGTTGTTTTCCATGGTTAATGTGATGGTGTCATGATGGTGTTCATCGTGATCATGTCCGCATCCACAGCCATCTCCACAATCATTATTACTTAAATCTTTCATATTATCTTCGCTCATTTTGTTCTCCTTTATTGAAAATTCATTAGATTTATTCAACGGGTATGTCTGAATGGATTCATTATAACACAATCTATTTGATGGGGTCAAACTAAGCGGTTAATTAAAAAATTAAAAAACTATGAATGCGTTTTTGGGCTGAAGGATTGACTATTTCAAATCTTTTAAGTATTATTATATATAGGCATTTAATTATTGAACGCCATTGAAGGTGATGTGGTTGAACGTAAAGGGAATTGTCCTTAGCGTATAAGAAATGAACACCATTCCGGTGTTGGACAGGAAAAGGGCGGAAATATGCTATCATATATAAAAGGACTGCTTGAAGAGGTTTCAGAAGACATGATTGTGATTGAAGCCAATCACGTGGGATTTTCTATTCAGGTACCAAGCTCCATTTTTAAAGAATTACCAAATATTGGTGAATCCATTAAAATCTATACCTATCTATATGTAAGAGAAGACGCTATGGTTTTGTTTGGGTTTATTACTAAAGATGACATGGAGATTTTTAAGAAGTTGATTACTGTTAATGGTATTGGACCAAAAGGCGCCATGGGTATTTTATCTGTTATGACCGGTTATGAACTTAGGGTAGCTATTATGAGTAATGATCTGAACCGCATTTGTTTGGCACCGGGCATTGGAAAAAAAACAGCTCAGAAACTGATTCTTGATTTGAAGGATAAGCTTAAACTCATTGATTTTGAAGATGGTATGGATGAATCTGTTATGGAAAAAACTATAAATCCGTCACTTAGGTATGTTGACGAAGGTGTTGAAGCCTTGCTTGCTTTAGGCTATTCAAGTCATGAAGCCATACAAGCGGTTAAAGGGTTACATGATTTAAATAGCGTTGAGGCCGTTATAAAAGAAGCCTTAAAAAAATTAGCCATGTTCTAGAACTGTGATTTGAATATTATGGCTGATTGTGAGGAGAAAAATATGAACAACAGGATTATTACTACTGAGCTCGTCGAAGAGGATATCCATATTGAGACCACATTAAGGCCGAAGTTACTGGATGAATATATAGGTCAGCAGAAGGCTAAGGATAATATAAAAGTATTTATACAAGCTGCAAAGTTTAGAGAAGAACCTTTGGATCATGTTCTATTTTATGGTCCGCCAGGTCTTGGAAAAACAACTCTTGCCAATATTATCGGTCATGAAATGGGGGTCAATATCAAGGTGACATCTGGACCTGCTATTGAAAAACCGGGAGATATGGCAGCCATACTCAATAATCTACAAGAAAATGATATACTGTTTATAGATGAGATTCATAGGCTTAATCGCCAAGTGGAAGAAGTGATGTATCCGGCGATGGAAGATTATGTTATTGATATATTAGTTGGGAAAGGGCCTTCAGCAAGATCCATACGTTTGGACTTACCCAAGTTCACGTTAATCGGTGCTACTACAAGAATGGGGCTTCTGTCATCGCCATTAAGGGATCGTTTTGGTGTCATTCATAAGTTGGAGTTTTATAATAATGACGAACTAACTAAAATCGTTAATCGTTCAGCTAAGGTCTTAGAGGTTGAAATTGATCATCAAGGTGCAAAAGAAATTGCCAGAAGATCAAGAGGTACACCAAGACTGGCTAACCGACTTTTGAAAAGAGTTCGGGATTTTGCACAAGTCAAGTACGATGGTATCATTACTTTAGAGGTAGCAAAATACGCATTGGATTTATTGGATGTGGATGCGAGTGGTTTAGATAAAAATGATATCAAAATATTAAAAACAATGATAGAAAAATATAATGGGGGGCCTGTTGGTCTTGATACAATTGCAGCAACCATTGGTGAGGAATCGGATACCATTGAAGAGGTGTATGAACCATACTTAATGCAACTTGGGTTCATAAATAGAACGCCCCGAGGTCGAATGGTAACACCGTATTGTTATAAACATCTTGGTTATGTTGTAAAAGAAGAATAACAGAGTGAGATGGTGAATTCATTATGGATAAGACATTACGTATAATGCTTACAATTGAAGAAATACCAGATATCAGTCAGCGACAATTAGCCAAACGTACAGGTTATTCACTTGGAACAGTGAATGGTCTGTTGCAAAAGTTAATTGATAAAAACCATATTGTATCCAGAGTAATCACACCGAACCATTATATCTACGAAATAACTTCAACCGGTGATCTCTTGAAGGCGCGTCTTTTGTATGATTTTATAGTTGATGGGTATGAGGTTATTGGCAAAGTCAGGACGCAGGCCAAAAAAGTCATTGAGGAATCGGTAAGGCAAGGCGTATTTATGTTCTATCTGTATGGAGAAGAAGATGCCTTGTTTAAATTAATCAAAATGACCTTGATTGAGTATAAGAGAAGGGCGGCTATTGACTATGAGACCATTGAATCCATAGACCAGGTAGATGCCAGCATATCCCATCGAGTATTGGTATGGAATAAGGAAACAGTAGAGACTGACCGATATGTTGTGAATGTTTTATTGAATCATTCTGGTGGAGCTAATTGAATAGGTTAAAATTATATGCTATAATTTTTCTAATAATTACTTCGTATTCCCTTAATTGGGATATTTGAAATAACAATAATTGGTATATCCTTTTGGATAGCCGTAATAAAGTCAGGGGGGCTTTTGAGTGTCGCCAAAGAATAATACTAAAGTATTGATTAACGGTAATGTCTATACCTTATCCGGTGATGAAAGTGAAGAATATATCCAAAGAGTAGCTCTATACATTAATAATAAGATGGACGAGATAAAACATTCCGACAATGGTCAGCTCTTAAATACGAGATTATTAAACGTACTTCTTGCCATTAATATTGCAGATGAACTCTTTAAAGAACGAGACTTGAATAATCTCATGAAGAATGAATCAAAAGATAGGGACCAGGTAATTGCCAGTCTAAAAGAAAATATTATCAAGTTGGATCAAGAAAAAAATGATTTGGTTTCAAAAATCACACTGTTAGAAAACGAAGTAAAGACCCATAAAAGGGAACTGGATGAGTACATCCGAATTTTTGAAGAAAACAATTAAAACAAAATGATACCTAAAAAGTCCGGATTTGTTTTGTAAAAGTACAAACATTGATGGACTTTTGATTGTGATTTGATGTTACATAATGAAAGAGGCTTAAGATAACATGTTTAGACCGGAAATACTGTCACCTGCAGGTTCATATGAAGCATTTATAGCGGCAGTACATAGTGGATGCAACGCTGTTTACCTAGGAGGCGAAAATTATGGTGCAAGGGCGTATGCTAAAAATTTTGATTTGAAGACATTAGAAAAAGCTGTTAAATATGCAAGGATTTTTGGTGTCAAAATCTACTATACAGTTAATACTTTATTCAAAGAAAAAGAGATTGATATACTTATAAATCATATCTTGGAAGTGTATAATATAGGTGTTGATGCCTTTATTCTTCAGGATATTGGTGTTATTTCATTGTTGAAAAGGGTCTTTCCCGACATAGAAATCCATGGCAGTACTCAGCTTAATAGTCATAGTATTGAAGGTGTTAAGTTCCTTGAAGATATGGGAATTACAAGGGTGGTTTTGGCAAGAGAATTATCTATTGAAGAAATCATTTACATCAAGAAAAACACTAAAATTGAGATTGAGACTTTTGTTCATGGTGCATTATGTTATAGCTATTCAGGTCAATGCCTCATGAGCTCATTTATGGGTGGTAGAAGTGGGAATCGAGGCCGATGTGCACAGCCTTGTCGATTAGGTTATAAAACCATCATAAATGATAGAGAATGGGATAAGTCTCATGTGTTAAGTACTAAAGATATTGAGACATTGACAGTTTTGCCGGAACTTATCGATGCCGGCATTGATTCTTTTAAAATTGAAGGCCGTATGAAATCAAAGGAATACGTTGGTTTGATGACTGGTCTCTACCGACATTATCGAGATACATATTTAGAAAAAGGTATTATTAATATTAAACAAAGTGATTTGGATGATATGTTTCAGATTTTTAATCGAGGCAATTTCACCAATGGTTACTATTTTCAACATAATGGTCCTTCTATGATTACTTTTGATCAGCCAAAGCACCAAGGTAGAGTTATCGGTAAAGTTAAGGCGAAAAATGGGAATCAGTATTCATTGACGTTATTTGAAAAAATAAGAATTGGAGATTGTCTGGAAATAGCTTTTGATCAAGGTGACTATTATTCTTGGATAGCACAACTAAATACGAAAAGTGACTATATTATCTATTCGGACCATCCTATACAGATAGGTCAAGAAGTAAGACGGATAAAAAGTATAGAACTTGAGAACAGACTGTTAGAAAACCAATCAAATATACATCAGATGGATGTTGATATTGAGATCGTGATGCAAGTGGATAAACCGATTGAAATGATCATCAAAGATGAAAATCGAGAAGTTCGTGTGATAGGTGATTTGGTTCAAGAAGCAAAAAGCCAAAGCCTTGTGCCGGAGCGCGTTGAAAAGCAGTTCTCAAAGGTAGCACAATATCCTATAAAGATAAAACATATTCGGGTTCATATTTCTGGTGACGTTTTTATGTCCATGGGACAGTTAAATGCCGTTCGCCGTGAAGGTTTTGAAAAATGGCTCGGTCTTAATACAATCGTGAAAAAAAGACCATATATGCCCGTGAGTGTTATTAAAATTGAAAACACACCTTCATATCACAGAAATATAACTGTTTTGTTAAGGGAATTTTATCAATTTGAAATACTAAAAGACTATAGTGTACAAAAGGTTTACATTGAACATTTGAATTTCAGTGAAGAACAGATTCTAGAGATTATCAACTTCTACAAAGATCGGCCTACGCAGGTATACATTGCAGTTCCAAAAATCTTAAGGTATGAGAAAGAAACGATGATTTCTATCTTGAAAGAAAGTTTGGTTGATGAAATTGATGGCTTCCTATTAAGATCCATAGATGCTTACTATCATACATTACCTTTTGGTAAAAAACTAGTTTATGATTATGCTTTTTCCATTATGAATCAACATACAGCCAACCATTTGATGTTCAAAGAATTATCAGATGGGTACGTACCATCATTAGAATTAAACAAATACGAAATAAAACAACTACCTCTTAATAAGGCAGAGTATATTGTTTATGGTCATATGAATGTCATGACCACAGCACAATGTTTAAGAAAATCCTTAGATGATTGTAATAAAGAAAACGGTAAGATTATATATTTAGAAGACCGTAAAGGCATGAAAGTGCCGGTAGAGACAGTATGTAAGCTGTGTTACAATCAGATTTACAACGGTGTACCTCATTATTTAATTGATAAAATTGATGAAATGAAGGAAATGGGTCTTAAGTATTTTCGAGTTGAATTTTTGAATGAAAGCAAAGAAGACATGGTAAAAGTCTTAAATGCTGTAACGTGTAAGTCGACAATACCGGCACAAGAAATGTCAATGGTATTTACTAGAGGTCACTATACAAAAGGTGTTGAATAAATGTTTGAATTTTATGTTGGTTTGGTAGGTTTATGCTTATCACTCTTAACCATGGCTTATATTAGTATTTTAGCCATTCAGTTTTTTCTTATTAAACATAAAAACACTGAACGCGCCTATGATTATCATAGGCTTCAGACGGTTATTATCCTATTTTTTCATTTGGTGGCTTATACAGTGTTACTCTATCATTATGGTTTTGAATATAAAGTGATTATGATTTATTTAGGACAGATTGGCTTGATTCTATTGTCCGGTCATATTGTTAACCATTATATGAATAAAACCATTCTCCCATTATGGAGTATTGGTCAGTTCTTACTTGTTATCAGCTTTATCCTGTTAGGTAGGCTGAGTATAAATTTGGGTCTCAAACAATTCTATCTTGCTTGCTTGGCTTACTTAGTCGTTTTTGGTGTTGTCTATTTGTACAGTCGATTAAATTTTATCAAGTATCTAGGTGTGCCATCGGTAATTTTAGCAATCCTAATGCTGGTCATGACCAATGAAACCATTAATGGCGCAACAAACTGGATGCGTATCGGTAGTTTTACTTTTCAACCTTCTGAAATTGTTAAGATATTATACATCGTTTTTTTAGCTTCTACTTTAACCCAATTTCATGAACATGAAAAGTTATCTTTATTTGTAACCGGTACTATTACTCTTGGTATGGTAATTATTCAAGTCTATCAAAGAGATTTAGGATCAGCACTTATATTTTACTCAGTTTTCATATTGATGAGTTATGTATATACAAGGAATCGTTTATATATTATTGGTGGTACCATCATGACGATGCTAGGCGGTTTTTTTGCTTACCGATTTTTTTGGCATGTGAGAGTTCGAATTGACACTTGGATCGATCCTTTTTCCGATATTGATCGTACCGGTTATCAGATAACACAATCCTTATTTGCAATAGGTAATGGCGGACTGTTTGGGCGTGGATTGACACTGGGTCTTCCCAACAGAATACCGGTGGTTACAACTGATTTTATTTACTCGGCGATTGTGGAAGAGCTAGGTTTGCTTATTGGACTTGGTATCATCATTATGATTGTATATTTTTTTCTATTTGGCATACAAATGATTGAAAAATCTCGAAACGATTTTAATTTTTTGATGGGCTCAGGTATTTTAATCATTATAGCCGTCCAGAGTTTTTTAATTATAGGTGGTGTGACCAAGGCTATACCCCTAACCGGTGTAACACTGCCTTTTGTAAGTTATGGTGGTTCATCCCTTGTATCCACTTTTATTATGTTGGGTATATTACAGGGTATAAAAATGAATGAAGATAGACATCTAAAAAAAGAAATCTTACGTAAAAATGAAAAACTAATTGAACAGATGCTCCTTGATGAAGAAAACTGTGAGGCTTAAAGACTTATGAACTTAAGAAAAAGACTAGAAGAAAGAAATAAACCTTTAAAAAGAATAAGAACCTTAATTGTTACTATGTTCTTTATTTTAGCCCTAAACATTATATACTATGTTGGTTTTCAAAGTGATAATTTAGTTATTAATGACTATAATCCAAGACTTAAAGCTATTGAAAGTAGTGTTATTAGAGGCGATATAGTAGACCGCAATGGACATATATTGGCAACAAGCAAGATTCAGGATCATCAACAAATGCGCATGTATCCCTATGAATCCTTATTTTCCCATGTGATTGGCTATATGGGCTACGGAAAAACAGGCATTGAAGCGTATAGCTATTTAGATTTGATTCGTACAAAAGAGAATTTCTTGGATAAGTTCATGAAAGGTTTTACCAATGACTTACCTAAAGGCCATACAGTCGTTACAACGCTTGACTTGGAACTGCAACAGTTGGGTAGAAATTTGCTTGGCAATAACAAAGGTGCTATCGTTGCTATTGAACCTAATACAGGGAAAATACTTGCTATGATATCGACTCCGGATTTTGATCCTAACATGATTTCTAATAATTATAGTACTTATCTTAAGGATGAAGCTTCAGCAACCTTATTGAACCGTGGCACTCAAGGCTTATATCCACCGGGCTCTACATTTAAGATTTTAACAACTTTGGCTTATTTACAGAATCATGAAGCAGATGATTTCATTTATGAATGTCTAGGAAAAGATACTTTTGGTGGAAAAACCATTCACTGTTATAACAATGGGGTTCACGGAAAGGTGACCCTTGGGGATGCCTTTTCTTTATCTTGCAATACATCTTTTGCACATATCGGTGAACAATTGGATATAGATCAGCTTCATCGTTTGGTTGAGATGTTTGGGTATAATCAAAAGATAGAGTTGGAATTAGAAACAAGCAATAGCAGGTATGGTATCAAGGATCATATGTCAGCTTCTGAACGAGCAGAGACTGTTATAGGTCAAGGAAAGACCCTGGTCACACCATTAAGTAATGCCATCATGGTGTCTATATTGGCCAATGATGGTCACTTGATTAGGCCTTATTTGGTTAGTCAAGTTGTTGCAACAGATGAATCGATTGTACGTGAACACAAGTCAGTAGATGCCGGTAGGGTTATATCCAAAGAACATGTTGCTCTGATTGAAAGTTTCATGAAGAAAACCAGTGAAGAGGGAACAGCAAAACAACTTAACAACAGTCAATACTCTGTTGCAAGTAAAACCGGTTCAGCTGAAAATTCGACAGGCGTTGCCCATGCTTGGTATGTAGGTTACGCACCTATTGAAGAACCTAAGATTGCCTTAGCCATCGTTATTGAAAATGTAGGAACAGGATCCACCCATGCGGTACCGATGGCGAAAGCATTACTTGAAGCATATCTAATTGAAAAACAGTGAAAAGGTTAAAAGGGTTGAAAGTTATTAAGAATGAAGGTATACTAAGTTCAATCAATCTTTTTAATGGCTTGGCAATCAACGTAAGTCAAGTAAGTGAAGAGCACCCATAAACGAGGAGGCTGATTTTATGAAAGAAGCTGTAAGTTGTGGTGGGGTTGTAATTCATAAAGGCAAAATATTGTTACTGTATAAAAACTATAAAAATAGGTATGATGCATGGGTATTGCCTAAAGGTACAGTTGAGCCAAATGAAGAGTATAAGGAGACCGCCCTTAGAGAAGTTGCAGAGGAGGCGGGTGTAAGCGCTCAAATCATCAAATATCTTGGTAAAAGTCAGTATTCTTTTATGGCTGCAAATGAACAAATTCAAAAAGATGTCAATTGGTATTTGATGAAAGCGAATAATTACTATACCAAACCACAAAAAGAAGAGTACTTTGTTGATTCAGGGTACTATAAGTATCATGAAGCCATTCATATGCTTAAGTTCACTAATGAAAAGCACATATTAGAATTAGCTTATAGTGAATTCTTAGAACTAAGACGTTCCAATATGTGGGGCAATAAGAAATATATGTAACTATGGTTAAAGGGTCAAAACTAAGTTTCATTAAATTCTCATACCATATATAGATTACGTTGATACATTCGTAACTATATATGGTATGAGAAAGTTCAACTATATAGTTTTGACGCCTTAACCAACTATTAAACGTATCAATTAGGAAATTTTATCATAGTAAAAATAAGGATGCTGATTCAATACGTGTAGGAATAAAAGAAATCTCTTAGGAGGTTTTTTTTGTTTTACCCTAGACGCATAAAAAAACACGTCTAACCTTGTTTAATTTCTTAAAAGGTCGGATGTGTCTGGTGTAATTAATATTAATTGAAATCTATTGAAACCTTAATTTAATGCGGATAGTGGGAGTCGAACCCACACACTGTCACCAGCGTCAGATTTTGAGTCTGATGCGTCTGCCTATTCCGCCATATCCGCAGTTGTATATTATGTAAGTGCTGATGACGTTTTTATATAATATCATATAAAATAGTAAAACGCAATAGATTTATTTTTAATTGATTTGTAATGGGAATGTTACGTTAATAATAGTGTCGCATATAATTTTTTATGCTATAATTATATTCGATATTGTATAAATGAAAGCATGTGTAGGTATATTAAAAAGAAGGTGATCAAGTGTCAAACAAATCCGAATACAAGTTAATAAAGAATGCTGTAAATGGTGATTCTAAGGCATTTGAGAAGCTCATCCTTCCGTATGAGAAGAAAGTATACAACATTGCGATACAAATGTTTAAGAATGAACAAGATGCCTACGATGCCTCTCAGGAGGTGCTCATCAAAGTATATAATAACCTTGATAAATTCAAATTTGAATCAGCCTTTAGTACTTGGCTACATAGATTGGCTATGAACACCTGTATTGACGAGTATCGAAAACGAAAGCGCCACTTGGAACACACCACCACAATGGAAGTTAGGGTAGGTTCAGAAGATGAAAATATTACAAGGCAGTTTGTAGACCCCAACTTGACGCCTGAACAAGAACTTCTGCAGAATGAAACGGTCATGGAAGTTCGCAATGCCATGAATCAGCTTAAAGAAGAACAAAAGATCTTAATTATCTATCGAGACATGTACGGTTATAGTTATGATGAGATTGCAAAGATGTTGGAATGTAATCTGGGTACGACCAAATCAAGGATTTCTAGAGCAAGACAAGCTTTAAAAGATATAATTATTAAAAAACGGGAACAAACTGCCAGTTAAAGCGTCTAAAATAGTGAAAGGAGGCGAGATGATGGTGTGTATAAAAGTTCAAGAATGGATACATCTATACATAGACAGAAGTTTGA
This sequence comes from Petrocella sp., assembly GCF_059865615.1. NCBI lineage: Bacteria > Bacillati > Bacillota > Clostridia > Lachnospirales > Vallitaleaceae > Petrocella > Petrocella sp. The sequence continues at coordinate 29,264 of NZ_JCBCDA010000075.1, forward strand.
ATCGTAGTGATGAAGCACTATTGATGACTCATATTGAAAATTGTGATGTTTGTAGTAAAGAGTATGAAGTTCTCATGTCTATCCATCAAGTACTTCAATCAACAGGTGAAGTTGAGTTGCCTTCTGATTTTCATGAAACTTTAATGAAAAAAATAGAAAAACGCCCTAAAAAGAAACAAAACATTTATTTTATTAAGCAACTTAATATTGCTGCTGTTGTGGTGTTTGTCTTAGTATTTGGTTTGATTGGCATTAACAAACTTAATCAAAACAAAAGTTTCAATAATGATGAAGCCTCTGAGGAAATGCTGTCCATATCTGAAATGAGTGAAGATTCCGGTGAAATTAGTGTGGCTATGGATGCAAGTGAATTTGAAGATGCCTCTTTGTCAAGAGCATCGAATGAAAACGAGCGCAGTCAAAAAGCCACAAGTGATAATTTGCTCCAAGAGGACCGTAATCAGGAAGACAAACCATTATATGGTATCCAAAAAGATACAGGTTGGATTATCGTTATGGTTGGTGGCTTTCTAACCATTGGATTGCTTATTGGATATATCAAATTAAATTTTTAACTCTAAAGATGTTTTCTATGAGAAGGCATCTTTTTTATTGGAAAAAACGCGGTTTTACACAAAGTCAATAGTTAAAATCCTTTTATAAACGCACTTTTATTATTTATAGGCCACTTTGTTGTGGTGAATAAGAAAGATGTTTGTTATAATACTAAGGGACTCATGGTAACTTGACAGCCTTGTACATTTAGAAATCGGGGGAGAGTATGAAAAAACTTTTACTGGTGGATGGAAATAGTATTATGAACCGAGCTTTTTACGGTATACCATTATTAAGCAACAGTGAAGGGGTATTTACCAATGCTGTTTATGGTTTTATTAATATTGTGACAAAAATATTAGAAGATGAAAAAGCCAGTCATGTGGTCATCGCTTTTGACTTAAAAGGACCAACATTTAGAAATGAAATTTATCCGGATTATAAAGGTACACGAAAAAGCATGCCGGAAGAACTGCGTCCACAAATGAAGCTTGTTAAAGAAGTGCTTAAAGCCATGGAGATATCTATATGTGAAATCCAAGGCTATGAAGCAGACGATGTACTTGGAACATTAGCATATTCCGGAGAACAGAGTGGTTATGAAGTGGCCCTATTATCAGGAGACAAAGATATGTTGCAGTTGGCTACAGAGCGTACAAAAATCATTATACCAAAAACCAAGAGCGGTACAACTACCTATGAGCAGTATTTTGATCGGGATGTAATGGATAAATATGGTGTAACCCCTACAGAGTTCATCGATGTAAAAGGACTTATGGGCGATGCATCTGATAATATTCCTGGCATTCCTGGTGTTGGCGAGAAAACAGCATTAAAACTTATTTCCAAGTATCATACGATAGAAGCAGCTTATGAGGACCGAGAAAGCTTTGCTAAAGGTTTAAAAGGCAAAATATCAGATTATATTGATCAAGCGGTGTTAAGTCGCAAACTGGCTTCAATCATTACTGATGTGGCTCTAGACTTTAGTATTGATCATAGTGAGATTGGCGAGATTTATACAAAAGAGGCTTATGATTATTTTGTTAAATTGAACATGAATTCGCTACTAGGTAAGTTTACGGCAATGAAAATGGAAAAAGAACCAGATATGAAAGTTGAAAAAATCAGTGATTCGGTTAACTTGGACCGACTCTTAAGTGAAGCCAAAGCGTGTTATTATCACCTTGTTTTTGACAACAGCCTTACGGCCCTAGCTTTTATTTGTGATCAGTCAACCTATTATTATACGGATAGTAGACTTATAGATAAAAGCCATATTGATAAAGCGATTAATGATTTAATCCTAAATGAAGCAATTAAAAAGATTACTTATGATTTTAAACTTCAGTTACATCAGATTGATGCGCCGATGAGCCTATGTGCAAAATCCATGACCGATTTATCCTTGATGATGTATTTGATTAATCCTGTTTCAAGTCATTATGAAATCGATAAAATTGCTACAGAATATGGGGGCATATCTTATATTGGGGATGACGGATTTTTAGGTAAAGGAAAATCCCTTAAGTCATTAATAGATATCGATGAAGATGATCTCATAAATCGAAGTGTCTTGGCAATACACGCAATCAAACAAGCCTACCCTAAGATTGTTAAAGAGGTAGATGAAAAAAATCTGATGGGCTTATACAACACCATTGAATTACCATTGTTATATGTTTTATATCGTATGGAGAAGCGAGGCATAAAAGTAGATGGTGAACAATTAAAAGCTTTTGCAAAAAGGCTTATGCATAGTATTGAAATATTGGAAAAAGAAATATTTGAGATGGCTGGAGAATCTTTTAATATCTCATCTCCTAAGCAATTGGGAGTTATTCTTTTTGAAAAAATGGCCTTACCTTTTGCTAAAAAGACTAAAACAGGGTATGCAACTTCTGTGGATATTTTAGAAAGAATTAAGCCTTTCCATCCTATTGTTGAGGCGATTATATCGTATAGGCAACTGACAAAATTAAAATCAACCTATGCAGATGGGCTGTTTGAGTATATACAGGAAGATGGGCGTATACATTCAACTTTTAACCAAAAAGTCGCTTCTACCGGTCGAATCAGTAGTCAGGATCCTAACTTGCAAAATATCCCTATACGATTGGAATTGGGAAGGGAAATAAGAAAAGTATTTGTGCCACAAGACGGCTTTATATTTATTGATGCAGACTACTCTCAAATAGAGTTAAGGTTACTGGCTCATCTTTCTGAAGATGCTTCTTTTATAAAAGCGTTTAGAGAAGAACTGGATATTCATAGAATGACAGCTTCTCAAGTATTTCACATACCCTTTGAAGAAGTAACAGACCTTCAAAGACGTAACGCAAAAGCTGTTAATTTTGGGATTGTCTATGGTATTAGTGCTTTTGGTTTAAGTCGAGATTTGAATATAGGTGTAAAAGAAGCGGGCGCCTATATTGACCAGTATTTTGAAAAGTATCCAAAAGTAAAAAGTTTTTTGGATGGATGCATCAACCAAGCAAAAAATGATGGTTATGTAAAAACCATGTATAACCGTATTCGCCCTGTACCTGAACTTGCATCAAGTAATTATGTTCAAAGATCATTTGGAGAGAGAGTTGCAATGAACACGCCGATACAAGGAAGTGCAGCCGATGTGATTAAGATTGCAATGATTAATGTAGAAAAGAGACTTGTAAAAGAAAAAAGTAAAGCAAGATTGATTCTTCAAGTGCATGATGAACTTTTGATTGAAGCACCGATAGAAGATCAAGAATATATTCAATCACTATTGGTTGAAGAAATGGAACAGGCTGTATTAATCAGTGTGCCTTTAACCGTAGATGCCCATATAGGAAAAAACTGGTATGAATCAAAATAATTATGTTATAGGCGTCATTGGTGGCGCAGGAACAGGGAAGACTCATATGAGCAGGTACTTGGTTGAAAAACTAGATGCAAAGTTCATAGAAGGGGACCAAGTAGCCCATGAATTATTAAAGGACCAAGAGATTATTAATAGTATATCCGAAAAATTTGGTTGCGATGTCATTGAAAATGGAGAAATCAACCGTTCAAAACTTGGAAAAATCGTATTTACGGATAAACAATCCTTATTGGAACTAAACCAAATCATGCATGGTGCTATGTTTAAAATGATTGAAAAAAAAGTTAAGACAACAGATAAAAAATTTATTATACTTGAAGCTGCGGTTATGATTGAGGCGGGTTTTTCAAGGCTTGTCCATACCATGGTCTGTTTAAAAGCCGATAAAAACTTGCGGCTTGATCGACTCATAAATGTCAGGTCCATTGACTTAAGAATGGCAGAAAATATTCTTAAGTCACAAAGAAATGACTATGCAGATTATGCAGATTATATTGTTGACACATCTGAAGGAATAGAAAGTATTAAGGATGATCTAGAAAAAATGATAAACGAGATTAGGGAGGCAGAATATGAAAAAAATCACTAAACTGTTATGGGTAGCTGGACTTGTGATGGTTTTAACCGGTTGCTTTGGAATCGATGATCAGCAAAACACACAAGTCGATGTAACGACAAATGAATCTCAAGAGGCCCAAACAGATTCTGATGAAGCAACAGATGGAGATACTATCAAGACTATTGAACCTGCTTTTGGGGGTACACTTAGAATTGCAAGCTACGCACCGAAGACATTTGATCCTTTAAGAAATGATCAACAAAGTGTAATTCAGGTTCTTGGTTTGATTTATGAGCCGCTTTTTGTTTTAGATGAGACACTGATGCCAATACCTGTACTTGTTGATTCTTATAGTTTTGAAAATGAAGGTGCAACACTAATCATTAAACTAAAAGACAATGTGTTGTTTCATAATGGTGTGCAATTAACATCTACCGATGTTGTCTACACCATTAATAAAATCAAGGATTCTAACATTACCGGTTATAAAAATCAAGTTAAAACGATTAAGAACATGACTCTTGTTGATGCGCTTACGTTAAAGATTTACTTTGAACAAGGATATGCTTTTGCATTAAGTGATTTGACTTTTCCAATTATTTCGAGGCAATATGTATCATCTGCAGAGTATGATGAAATGTATCCAATAGGTACAGGACCCTATCAATTTGTTAATTATCAACAAATGCAGAATTTTGATTTAACAGCTTACTTGGATTGGCATGGTGATGGCCCTTACATTGAGAACATTAAAGGTATTATTATGAATGACAGCCAGGCCATGGAAACCTTGTTTGATCAAAAACTAATCGATATCATGAATCCAAGTAAGTTCAACTGGTTGAAATACTCAAGTAATGAAGAACAAAATATTACAAGTTATACTTCGAGTTACTATGACTTTATTGGCTTTAATTTTGATCGTCCATTATTTTTAGATAAGGAAACACGACAGGCTTTTGCTTACGCTGTCAATCGAGAATTTATATTATATGACCGTTTTATAAATCACGGCAAGATGGTGAATGCGCCCATCATACCTGGTAGCTGGTATGCTACCGAACACGAACCATACTACAAGTATGATTTGGATGTTGCTAAACGTCTTGTGGAAAGTAAATATGTTGATTTTGATGGAGATGGTTTTTTTGATTATGCTGATGAAGCGAAGCAAACTTCTATAGAGCTTACCATGCTGGTCAATAAAGAAAATAGCTTACGTGTCCATACTGCCGATATTATAAAAAAAGACTTTGAAGCTTTAGGTTTCAAGATTAACTTGGACATTGCTGAACCAACTCAATATTATGAAAAAGTGGTTAATGGAGAATTTGACTTACTATATGGTGGATGGAAGATGTCTCAAGTTCCTGATTTTGGCTCATTGTTTTCAAGCAACGGTCAACAAAATCATATCCGTTATAGATCAGAAACCATGGATCAATTGATTAACAGTATCACCTTTGCCTATACAATGGACCAGTTAAAGGCATCCGTAAATAACTTCGAAGCCTATATGATTGAAGAAGTGCCTTATATATCTTTATATTTCTTAGATGGTGCGGTTATGAGTGGAAAAAAAGTTTATGGTACGATTCATCCTAATACAGAATGGATGTTTCACGGGATTGAAAACTTATACTTAGATTTTTAACCATGGTTAAGGTGTCAAAACTATATAATCGAGGTGTTTTATGGCTAAAAACAATAACAAGCTAAATGATAATTATGTTTTCGGATTAGATATTGGGACCAGGTCTGTAGTCGGCGTTGTTGGTTACAGAACTGGAATCCATTTTAAAGTGATGGCTTATGCTATGGTAGAGCATGATACAAGAGCTATGATAGACGGTCAGATTCATGATATAGGAAAAGCAACTGAAACCATACTGCAAGTTAAAAAGAACCTAGAAAAACAACTAGGTGTTACTTTACACAAAGCTTGTATAGCAGCTGCAGGACGTGTACTTAAAACTGCCTTAATTCATGTAAACCAAGAGATAGATCCAACTATCATCATAGATGATCATCATATTAACACCCTTGAATTATTGGGTATGGAAAAAGCCCTTCAGCAAGTTAATACAAATCTTGATGAGGAAGAAATGGGTTATCACTGCGTAGGTTATACCGTATCAAAATACTATTTAAATGATTATGAAATAACTTCACTTAAAGACCATAAAAGTAAAAAAATAAGTGCAGACGTCTTAGCCACGTTTTTACCGCAAGAAGTTATTGAGAGCTTATATAGCGTTGTCAAAAATGCTGATATGGAAGTCTATAGTCTTACATTAGAGCCTATTGCAGCTATTCATGTTGCAATACCTGAAGAATTCAGATTGCTTAACATTGCATTGGTAGATATTGGAGCAGGTACATCTGATATTGCCATCACCAAAGAGGGTGGTATTGTTGCCTATGGTATGATTCCTATGGCAGGCGATGAACTGACAGAAGCTATCGTTCACCATTATCTGGTAGACTTTAATACAGCAGAGAAGATTAAAATAAAAGCTTCTACAAAGGCAAAAACAGTAACTTTTAAAGATGTCATAGGTATGAAACATACTGTAGATACGGATGAAATCAATCAAATATTAGAGGGTGTATCACAACAACTTGCCTTTGAAATTGCAAATCGAATTATTGAGCTGAACAACGGCAAAGCAACCAATGCGGTCTTTATTGTAGGTGGTGGTGGACAAGTCAAGTATTTTACAAAAGTTTTAAGTCAGTCTATGGGACTCAGCCCAGAGCGTGTTGCAATAAGAGGCAAAGAAGTACTTGATATTGTTGATTTTGGTGAAAGCAAAATAAAGAAAGGTCCAGAACTGATTACGCCAATTGGCATTTGTCTAACAGGACTTGAAAATAATAAACATGATTTTATCCAAGTTTATTTAAATGATGAACCCATAAAGATATACGACAACAATCGTTTAACGATTATGGATGTGGTCGCTTACAAAGGTATAGAGCCTAAAAAATTCATAGCAAAAAAAGGACAGGCACTTGAGTTTGAAGTAAATCAAAATCAAAGGAGAATTACAGGTGAACCAGGGACTCCAGCCAAAATTCTAATGAATAATGAAGAGGTGAATCTTACCACTAAAATAAAGATGCATGATTATATCACGGTTATTGAAGCAAAAAATGGGAAGGATGCCAATTTATCCACTTACCAATTGGTGAAGACATTAGACCTTAAAGTTTATTTTGATGAGAAAGTCTATTCTTTGGTTCCGGAAATATATGTTAATGAAAGCTTAATGACCATGAACCATGACATAAAAAACAATGATGTCATAAGGTTGAAGTTGCCATCTCTCATCAGTTTTTTACGTAAGCATGATTTAGACGATTTTCAATACGAGTATTATATTAATGGTCAACGGTCAGACGAAAAGAGTTGTCTTGCAGATCTTGACCATATAACAAGAAGAGAGAAAAAATCTCAAAATAATAGAGAAAATGAATCCGATGAGGTTGAAACAACTGGGAAGTGTATTTATGTATCCGTCAATGAAACGCCGATAAAACTTGAAGGTAAGTCGAACTATGTCTTTGTAGATATTTTTGATGTGTATCCTTTTGACTTATCTAAGCCTCAAGGTAATGTGGTTTGTAAAATTAACAACGCCACTGCTTCCTATATGGGTGAAATACATGATGGTGATCATTTGGAGGTTTACTGGGAACAAATATCCTAAGATTAAGGTGGAAAATCAATCATGGACCGTATTCTAAATTATGAACATAAAATCTTAAAACGTCATACACTCCTAATCATTATTCTATTGTTTTATGTTTTCTTTTGCTATTTTGATAAAAGGGAACTTGTTATTCCTTTTTGGGGTATGATTATTTTTATTACAATAACAATCAGTCGCTTAATCTTGATAAAAATTAACTATGGTCACCAACTAGCCATATATAAAGTAGCCAATCTATTATATATGACATTATATGCATATTATCTACATGATGAACGATTTATAGTACAAGGGTTAAGCATCCTTCTTTTCTTTGTTAATTTTATTGAACTCATTGTCATTTTGGAGCCGGAAACACCTAGTGAAAAAAGTAACCTACTTTGGATGGGTGCACTCCCTCTCGTTATAAGTGGTTTTATTTCAATAATTCTTACCGCATTGACTATTGAAATCATCATTTACTGGTGTATCTTATGGGTGGTACTCTATTTTGTCTTAAATTCATTTGCGGACTATGTTTATGAGCAAAAGAAAATCTTCGCAAATCTAAACATTGAGATTCAGAAGAATAAAGTCGAAAAAGAGTCGCTAGAGATTGAAAAAATTAAATACAAAAAGCTTCATCATGTCTTATTGACGCAAAAACAGGAAATAGAGAAAAAAAATATTGAATTAAACCGTGTTAGTTCGGAAATGTACACCCAGTCTGAACTTTTTAGATATATTAGTTCTGTATTGGATATTGACGAACTAATAGGGTTGGTAGCGGATTCGATTATTGGGGCCATTGGTGTTGATACGTGTATGCTTTATGTTTTAGATGAAGGAACCAATGAAAAATTCTATAAGGTAAATACTGTCATTGAATATGATTTTCTGGAATCTTTTAAAACAGATATTGAAAAAGGCGTTTACAGTCGATTCTATGAGAATGGAAAGCCTTTCATGGATTCAAATGTAGACATACATGAATACCCTTTTATTCAACATAGGGAAGTTGGGTCGCTCATTATTGTTCCACTGGTTAAGTCGGACAACGCATACGGTTTATTGATTGCTGAGCATCATACTAAAGATATGTTTGATCATAACAGCATGCACTTTTTCAAGAGTATTATCAGCCAGATTAATATAGTCATTAACAATGCCAATTTATACAGTAAAATGGAAGAAATTGCCATAAGAGATGGGTTAACTGGAATGTATAATAGAGAACATATTCAGAGCATAATAATTGAAGCTATTAATCATATTGAAAATGATGACGTTCTTTCATTGGCTTTATTAGATATTGATTGGTTTAAGAAAATTAATGACACCTATGGCCATCTTTTTGGTGATGAGGTCATTAAGGCAGTCTCAAAGATCATTCAACGAATAGCAAATGAACATGATGGTCACGCTGGTCGTTATGGTGGCGAAGAATTTTTAGTTGTTCTACCGAAGAAAAATCTTAAAGAAGCAGAAGCCATAGTAACCACTCTCCATGAAGAAATTAAGGCACTTGAGATTATATATAAAGGAAGTACAAAGGTTAAGGTAGATGCATCGATTGGATTGTCCGCATTGCCTACGGTTGCCAAAGATGTTGAAAGTCTTCTGCACCGAGCTGATAATGCTATGTACTATTCCAAAAATCATGGACGAGGTCGATTGATTGTAGATCATGAGAATTTATTAGATAGTCTATAATCTTTACGTGAATCAGATTTTCCTCTTTGTGATGAGGTGGTTTTATATGTTCATATGGCTTTTTGCTAAGGCTTGTGATAGTATAGTATCATTCATTTTAACCTTTTTAAGGTTGATCTTATGGGTGTTGAAAGTTGAGGTCATAAAATGAGAATTTGTAGTCTTGCAAGTGGCAGTAGTGGCAATTGTATTTATATAAGCAGTAAAGATACCCATATATTGATTGATGCGGGGATAAGTGGTAAGAAAGCAAGAGAAGGCCTTAGCCTTCTGGGTGTAACCATGGAACAAATACAAGCCATACTCATCACCCATGAGCACTCAGATCATATAAAAGGTCTTGGCGTACTTGCTAGAAAATACCACATACCGATTCATACAAAACTAAGTACCTTTGAAGCCATTATAAATAAGTCTTCTTTGGGTGTTGTTGACCCCATGTTGTTCCGCCCAGTCGTAGAGGATGTGCCCTTTTTAATTGGTGACATTCAGGTAACCGCTTTCAGATCTTTTCATGATGCGGTAGACCCTATCGGATATACCTTCATTTCAGAAGGAAAAAAAATCAGTGTAGCAACAGACTTAGGTACATATAACGACTACGTTAAGATGCATCTTTCCAATTCGAATTTGCTTTTTATTGAGGCGAACCATGATATACGTATGCTTGAGGTCGGACCATATCCATTTTTTCTAAAGCAACGGATTTTAAGTGATTTGGGACATTTGTCCAATGATCGTTCAGCTCAGCTGATTTGTGAACTCTATCATCAGGGCATGAGCCATGTGGTACTTGGACATCTTAGTGAAGAAAATAATATGCCAGATGTGGCATATGCTTCAATTGAATTTGAATTAAAAAATACATTAAAGCATTTAAGAGAAAATCTTAAACTAGTCGTAGCAAATAGGTGTTCTAATTCTGAACTTATAATTTTGTAGCATATCTAAAATAAATAAAACATTATATAGGAGGATTAACATGAAAAAGGGCATTATAACGGTAATTGGCAAAGATACGGTAGGTATTATAGCAAAGACCTGTACATATCTTGCTGATCATAATATTAATATTCTGGATATTTCACAAACCATCGTTGAAGATTACTTTAACATGATGATGATTGTTGACTTAACAAGCAATCTGGAATCCATAGAGGCTCATGTGGACAATCTAGCTAAACTAGGTGAATCCATAGGCGTCATCATTAAGTTGCAACTTGAAGACATTTTTAATGAAATGCATAGAATATAGGTGGTAATATGATTAATTTTTTTGAAGTGTATGAAACAAAAGATATGATAGAATCGGAGAATTTGGATGTTCGTACCATTACGATGGGTATTAATCTTATGGACTGTGCCGATGAAAATGTGAACACTTTTAATGAAAAAATATATAATAAAATCACCACTTATGCCAAAGATTTGGTTAAAGTAGGTGAAAGTATTTCCAAAGAATATGGGGTTCCGATTGTCAATAAAAGAATATCGGTCACACCGATTGCACTGGTAGCTAGCAGTTGTAAAACCAAAGACTATGTCAGCATTGCAAAAACACTTGATAGGGCAGCTGAGACGGTGGGCGTGAACTTTATTGGTGGTTTTTCGGCGCTGGTGAGTAAAGGCATGACACCAAGTGATGAAATGTTAATTCGATCTATCCCTGAAGCATTGGCTTCAACCAAACATGTTTGTAGTTCAGTTAATGTGGGATCAACACGCTCAGGTGTAAATATGGATGCCGTTAAATTAATTGGCGAAATTATATTAGAGACAGCAGAAGCAACAAAAGAGGCGGATTCTATTGGCTGTGCAAAGTTTGTGGTATTTACCAACGCACCGGATGACAACCCGTTTATGGCTGGTGCTTTTCATGGTGTAACAGAAGCAGATGTGGTCATTAATGTAGGCGTTAGTGGTCCCGGTGCTGTTCTTCGGGCCGTGGAGAAATGCCGTGGTGAAAGCTTGGAAGTATTAAGCGAGACCATTAAAAAGGTGGCTTTTAAGATTACTCGAGTCGGACAGATGGTGGCTAAAGAAGCGGCTAGAAGACTGAATGTACCTTTTGGCATTATAGATCTTTCTTTGGCACCAACGCCGGCAATAGGTGACAGTATTGCAGATATTTTATGTGAAATGGGACTTGAATATGTTGGTGCTCCGGGAACAACAGCGGCCCTAGCTATGCTAAATGATTCTGTAAAAAAGGGTGGTGCTATGGCCTCATCTAATGTTGGCGGTTTAAGTGGTGCATTTATACCTGTCAGCGAAGACCAGGGCATGATTAATGCTGTAAAAATGGGTGCTCTTAGCATTGAAAAGTTAGAAGCGATGACTTGTGTTTGTTCCGTTGGTTTAGATATGATTGCCATACCAGGTTCAACCAAAGCAAGCACAATAGCCGGTATTATCGCAGATGAAATGGCTATAGGTATGATTAACCAAAAAACCACAGCGGTTAGAATTATTCCTGTTATAGGAAAAGATGTTGGTGATATTGTAGAGTTTGGTGGTTTGCTTGGCTATGCACCCATTATGCCTGTTAATAATTTTGATTGTTCCAAGTTCATCAATCGTGGCGGTAAAATACCGGCTCCGATTCACAGCTTTAAGAATTAGGAAACATAAAACCATCAGAATAAAAGGATGTGTGAATATGACAAATAAGCTAGAAGGTCTAAAACCTAAAAAGGTGTTTCAATTTTTTGAAGCCATCAGTCAAATACCCAGACGCTCTGGTCATGAAAAACAACTTAGTGATTATATGGTTGTTTTTGCAAAGGAAAGAAATCTAGAAGTGATTCAAGATGAATACCTTAATGTTATCATTAAGAAGCCTGGAACCATTGGGTATGAAAATGCTCCGATTACTATTATTCAAGGACACTTGGATATGGTATGTGAGAAAAACGAAGGGACGCATCATGACTTTGAGAAAGATCCTATTGATCTGGTAGTTGAAGATGTGTGGTTGACCGCAAAAGGGACGACACTTGGTGCTGACAATGGGATAGCTATTGCTTATGCTATGGCTTTATTAGATGCTGAGGATATTTTGCACCCGCCTCTTGAAGTGGTTATGACAACCGATGAAGAAGTGGGCTTAACAGGTGCTTTAAAAATGGATAAAAGCCTATTAAAAGGATCCTACTTCATAAATCTAGATTCAGAAGAAGAAGGGGAGTTTACTGTTGGCTGTGCCGGAGGGTTAAAGGCCACTTTAAGATTGCCTATCGTATATACGGTCAAGGTTTTTGAAGAAGCAATGGTTCAAACCGTAGAAATAAAGAATCTAAAAGGTGGTCACTCTGGTGTTGACATTGATAAAAATAGAGCCAACGCGGATCATCTCATGGGACGTATCTTAAGTCATTTGAGAAAAGGATGTTCTTTTAGAATTGTTGATTTTTCAGGTGGGTCAAAAGATAATGTTATACCCAGAGAGGCTAAAGCAACGATAGTATATGAACGTTCTGAACATTCAAGCTTTGAGACACTTTATGCAGCGGTCACAGCACAGATAAAAAAAGAAAACCGTACCATTGAACCGATGTTAACCGTAGAAGTTACGACTTTACCCTACAAGAAAGGGTTGAAAGTTTTTTCTAGAAAAACAACGGATCAGTTAATCTATACGCTTATTAATGTCCCAAAAGGGATTCAAACGATGAGTGCGGATCTTGAAGGCATGGTTGAAAGTTCTCTGAATCTTGGCAAATGTGCCGTAGAGGGTGATGAGGTCGTCATGTTGTTTGCCATTAGAAGTAACATAAGATCTTTAAAATACCATATGACGACACAACTGGAGTGGTTTGCTAAGCAAATCGGTGGAACATTAACACCAACGGCCGATTACCCTGAATGGGAATTTAAACCGGATTCTAGATTGCTGGACAAGGCAGCCTTGGTTTATGAGGATATGTTCCATAAAAAGCCGTTGGTTAAAGCTATACATGCCGGCTTAGAACCGGGTGCTTTTTTGGAAAAATTACCTCATTTAGATGCTATATCTTTTGGGCCGGATATGGAAGAAGTGCATTCACCTAACGAACGCCTACATATAGAGTCTACAATGAGAACTTGGGAATTTTTGAAAGCTTTACTTAAAGCACTGAAATAAGCCATTAAAATGGGTCATTTTATATAAAAAGAGGCATAATCCCAAAATACGGATTTATGCCTCTTTCTTTGAAATAATAATATGAAAGGTTATAGGGTCAAAAATTCGTAACTATAGATGGTATGTGAAAGTTCAACTATATAGTTTTGACGCCTTAACCATGAAATTAAGTCATTAGATTTTTATCATATGATGTACTTTTTTTCCTTTTCGAATCATCAATTCACCATCTTCGTTAAAATCTTTTTTTGTAATATGGTATTCCACATCTGTAATTTGTACATCATTAACACGAACGCCGCCTTGTTGAACATTTCTTCTACCTTCAGATTTACTTGGAATAAGTTGAGCCTCTAGAAGTAAATCCAACAGATTCATTCCTGTTTCAAATAATGTTTTATCCATCTGAGTTTGTGGCACATTTTCTAATTTGGAACCACCACCAAATAGAGCTTTGGTAGCTTCTAATGCTTTTTGGGCCTCTTCTTTACCATGAATAAGTGCGGTTATCTCGTAGGCAAGCACTTCTTTTGCCTGATTAATCTCTGCCCCTTCTAAAGCGCCAAGACGATTAACTTCTTCCATAGGTAAGAAAGTCAGAAGGGCAAGACATTCTTTTACCTTAACATCTTCAATATTACGCCAATACTGGAAGAACTCATAGGGAGAAGTACGCTCTTTATCCAGCCAAAGTGCACCTTTTTCCGTTTTTCCCATTTTAACACCTTCACTGGTTGTTAGTAGATTGAAGGTGAGACCAAAAGCTGGTTTTTGTTCTTTACGTCGAATGAGTTCAACACCACCTAAGATGTTGGACCATTGATCATTTCCACCCATTTGCATAACACAATCATATCGCTGATTAAGTTCAAGGAAATCATAAGATTGAAGAAGCATATAATTAAACTCCAAAAAGGATAAGCCTTTTTCAAGTCTTGATTTGTAACACTCAGCTGTTAACATACGATTGACAGAAAAATGAACTCCGATTTCACGGATGAAATCTACATAGTTTAACTTGAGTAACCAGTCTGCATTATCAACCATAATGGCTTTTCCATCAGAAAAATCAATAAGATTAGAAAGTTGAACCTTAAAATTAGCGGCATTAGCATCAATCTGCTCAGAAGTAAGCATTTGACGCATATCACTTTTTCCGGATGGATCGCCTATGCGCGTGGTGCCACCACCAATAAGCGCTATAGGCCTATGACCAGCACGTTGCATATGGGCCATTGCCATAATGGTCAAAAAATGTCCGGCGGTTAAGCTGTTCGCCGTTGCATCAAAACCAATATAAAAGCTTATCTTTTCTTTTGATAGTAATTCTTTGATCTCTTCTTCGTGGGTAGCTTGAGCAATAAAACCTCTCTCAAGTAAAACATCGTATGCACTTCTCATGTATAACCTCCTGAGTATATTTATTTTTGTAGAATAACGCGTTAAGGTACTAAATTATTATTGAACCTTCACATAAAATATCTATGAACTTGTGAAGCAAAGTTATTCTTTTATAATAGCTTTAATTCTACTTATTAATTTAAGACTTATAAAAAGACTCTAGCTATAGTTATATCACAATTGCCGTAGTTCATCAAGGTTGAAATGTATTTATATATTATTGAAGAGAAGGACTGGAGATAAGAAGTGTGATTCAATGTTTGACTATTTCATTAGAATCATGTAATATTTACTGTTGAGGTAGAATCTTTAATTAAATCTCTCTCATCTAGTTTAAGGAAATAAGAGCTCAAATAGCTATATACTCAGTTTTTAATACAAGGAGACTTTATGGATAAATTGTTTTTAGAAGACAGGATTTTACTGCAAGTAGAAAAGCCTGCTAGATACATTGGTAACGAGGTTAATGCCATCTATAAGAATGACGAGGAAGTAGCCATTCGTTTTGCTTTATGTTTTCCGGATGTTTATGACATTGGTATGAGTCATCTGGGCCTTTCCATACTTTATAATCTTTTGAACCAACGGGATGATCTCTGGTGTGAACGTGTTTTTTCGCCGTGGGTGGATTTAGATCGTATTATGGAAGAAGAGAACATTCCGCTTTTTGCTCTTGAGAGCCAAGAGCCCATTAAGACGTTTGATTTTATAGGGATTACCATTCAATATGAAATGTGCTATACCAATATTTTAAGAATACTGGATCTAGCTCAGATACCTTTACTAAGTAAAGATCGAACAGAAGACCATCCTCTTGTTTGTGCAGGAGGACCTTGTGTCTACAACCCTGAACCCATTAGTGACTTTATTGATTTCTTCTATATAGGAGAAGGGGAAGTTCAACTAGATGCTTTAATGGATGCTTATAAACTTCACAGAGAAAATGGCGGGACTAAAAAAGCTTTTCTTGAAATAGCCGCTACATTAGAAGGCATTTATGTGCCATCATTCTATAATGTTTCTTATTATGAAGACGGTACTATAGAAAGTTTTGTGCCTAATCATCCAAAGGCGAAGCCACAAATTAGAAAAGTCATCATGATGGATATGACAAAGTCAAGATATCCCATGCAACCAATCGTTCCTTATATCCAAACCGTGCATGATCGCGTTGTTCTTGAACTTTTCAGAGGTTGTGCTAGAGGCTGTCGTTTTTGTCAAGCGGGTATCATTTACCGTCCCGTACGTGAAAAAAATCTGGAAATATTAAAAGAACAAGCCATAGAGATTGTTAAAAATACAGGGCATGATGAAATATCTCTTATTTCCTTAAGCTCCAGTGACTATTCTCAATTAAATACTTTGGCATCTTATCTGATAGAAGCACCAGAATTGGCCCATGTGAACTTGTCCTTGCCCTCACTACGAATTGATGACTTTTCAATAGAACTGATGCGAAAAGTACAAGATGTACGAAAAAGCAGTCTTACTTTTGCCCCGGAAGCCGGTTCTCAAAGAATGCGAGATGTGATTAATAAGAACATAAGCGAAGAAGATATTCTTCAAGGTGCCTACGAGGCTTTTATGGGCGGTTGGAATAGGGTTAAGATGTATTTTATGCTTGGTCTACCGACGGAGACAGAAGAGGATGTCTTAGCTATTCCTAAACTGGGACAGGATATTGTAAATAAGTGGTTTACCTTGCCAGGGGATATGCGTAAGCAAAGGCTTCAGATTGTACTTAGCACCTCGTTCTTCATACCAAAGCCATTTACACCTTTTCAATGGATGGGACAAGCAAGTAGCGATGCTTTTTTAGAAAAAGCTAAACTCATTAATATGAACATTAATAAGAAGAACATCAAGTATAACAGCCATGATGCAGACACCAGTCGAATAGAAGGCGTTTTGGCCCGTGGTGATCGAAAGCTTAACGAGGTCATCTTGAAAGTGTATCAAAAAGGCGCTCGCTATGATGCATGGTCAGAGCATTTTAATGTAGCATTATGGAACGAAGCCTTTGGTGAATTAAATATGGATTCAGCCTTTTACAATGAAAGAAGGCGTGAACTAGAAGAAATTCTTCCCTGGGATTTTATCGATATCGGTGTAAAAAAATCATTTTTATATGATGAGTTTTTGCTCGCAAAGGAAGGAAAAACCACAGTAAATTGTATGGAGGGATGTACCAACTGTGGTGCGATGTGTTTTGAAGGAGGTATTTGTTATGCTCGTAAGGCTTAAGTTCAAAAAAGAAGGACCGATTCGATTTGTTGGTCATCTGGATATGATGCGGACCTTTCAAAAAATGTTCACTAGGGCAGGTATTCCTATTGCATACTCTGAGGGTTTTAATCCTCATCAGATATTTTCTTTTGCCAGTGCACTGGCTGTTGGTGTAAGCAGTGAAAGCGAGTATATGGATGTTAAGCTGACTGAGGATGTTGCCATTAATGTGTTGATTGAAGCTATTAATTTAAAAGCCCCTGATGGTATCTTCTTTTTAGATGGTGTTGAAATAGACAATAAAGAAACCTCCGCCATGGCTTCAGTTGTAGCAGCCACTTATAGGATAGAGGTTTTAAATTCGATTATTACAGAAGATATGTTATCGGAGATGATGTCTCAAGAAACACTGATTATAAGAAAGAAGAATAAAAAGGGAAAAATCAATGATTTTGACTTGAGACCGGGTATTATAAATATCTTGTTAAAAGACAAACACCTTATAATGACCGTAGCCAATGGAAGTCATTTTAACATCAAGCCGGAAATGGTGCTGGAAAAACTCTTGGCTTTAAACAATTTGAACTATGTGCGTTGTGATTATCGATTCCATCGTGTTGAAATCTACCATGACCATAATGGTTTACGGCCTTTGTTAGAGGTTAAGTTAGGATTGTGATGAAATGAGTAAAAAACTAGTAACTACCCGTTACAATGAAAATATATTATGCGCTCTTTTGGATGAGAAGGAACGTGTACTTGAGGTTCATCTTTTTTCCGGAGAAGTTGAAACAGACATCGGCAATATCTATGTGGGTACGGTAAAGACTGTCAAAAAAAACATTCTATCCGCTTTTGTAGACATAGGTAAAAGTGACAATGTTTTTTTATCTTTACAAGAATCCAAAAATGTTTATTATGCAAAAAAGGTCGGAAAAGGCCAAGCACTTGTTCCGGGAGATGAGGTTCTAATTCAGATTCAGAAGGATGCCCATAAAACCAAACTAGCAAAAGCCATAACTGATTTTTGTTTGACAGGTCGTTATGTTGTTTTGACAACGGATAAATCTTCCGTGTTTATATCGTCAAAGATTACAGAGGATGATGAACGGTTAAGGCTTAAAAACCTTATAAAGAATTATGTTTCAAAGTCGTATGGTTTTATTGTTCGAACCAATTGTAGTTTTGTTCTAGATGAACTGGTGATTGATGAAGTTCAAAAATTGATTCAGTTATATGACAAAATATTAAACACCTTAACCTATAGAAGTACGGGTCAGCGTATTTATACCCAAGGATCACCTTATATGACTTTGCTCAAAGATTTTCATGAAGATGAAGTAACCGATTATATCTATGATGATGAAAACCTATATCATGAAGTGGAAAAGTTTTTATGTGAAAATCATCCGGAAATCCTTCATAAACTCATGCTGGTAGAGCAAGAGATATCTTTGTACAATTATTTTAATGTCCAAAGTAAAATCGACAAACTTTTACATAAAAAAGTATGGTTAAAGTCTGGCGCATCTATTATAATTGAACCTACCGAAGCATTAACGGTTATTGATGTTAATACGGAGAAAACATTAAGTAAAAAACAGGTAAAAGAAACGATTTTTAACACAAATATGGAAGCAGCTGAAGAAATTGTCTATCAATTACGTGCTCGAAACATATCCGGAATTATTATTATTGATTTTATTGATATGTCAGATTTAGAAGATAAGAATAAGCTTATGCAAAGATTAAGATATCTAACAAGTTTTGACAGAATAAAGACAACGGTGATTGATATGACAGCACTCGGTCTTGTTGAGGTGACAAGAAAGAAAATCAAACAGCCCCTATCTGAATTATGGGATATTTAGATACCATAATTTAATTGTTGAATTTATAATATATATTTGTTAAAATGAGAGTATTAAAATGAGGGTGGTGACATATGTCGACTTTTAAGAAATTAAAAGACTTTTTTTTCGGTAACTGGCAAGAAGTATACATTACAACTTTAGAAAATGAGTTTAACCGTGTAATTGGATTGCTTGATCAAAACGGCATAAAATACAAATACAAAATTCTAACAGGACATAAAAAAGATAGAACAGCATCATCAAGAAATGCTTATTATATTCACATTTTAAAAGAAGATTTCCCAAAATTCAATCAATTACTGGACTATAAGTTGTAAAGCTCAGATTTCTGTTTCTAGTACTCTAGGGAAAACTATCGTATCAATAAAACTTATTTTGACACATATGTTATACTAGAATTGAAACATGTGAAAGGAGGGCTTCACGTGGATAACAAGACAGCATTATTGATACTTGAAGTTCAACAAGGTCTTTTTGATAAAGAGAAGTTTAGATTATATAAAGAAGAGGCATTACTAAAAAACATCAGAAAACTAATCGACCGAGCTCATGAAGAAGGTGCTATGGTTATATATTTGCAACATTCGGATGAAGACTCAGGCTTTATTAAGGGTACAAAAGAATGGGAAATTCATCCAGATATTCAGCCGATGGAGAAGGATTACGTTATTGAGAATCATACTCCAAACGCATTTTACAAAACAAAATTGCATGATTTATTAACAAGGGAAGATATTAAATATCTGGTCATTACAGGGGTTCAGACGGAAGGTAGCATTGATACGACTTGCAGACAAGCTTTTTCTCTTGGATATCATAATATCTTAGCCAAAGATGCCCATTCTACATTTGACTCCATTCCACTCACAGCACAACAGATTATTGACCATCATCATAGGATCATGGCCAGTTGGTTTGCTGAACTGATTAGTAGTGAAGATATTGAGTTTTTCTAATTAAGTTTAGGTGTCAGCACTTCTGTGGAAAGAAATTTGTTAAAAATCCTTGAATCAAAAAGATGATGGGTAAAATAGTTGGGGTCATCAAAAGACTTCACATAACCTTTTCTATAGTCTTCAAATAAACTTGTAGGGTCTGTTTTTATACCATAACTTATTTTTAGATCATATTCACAGAAGAAGGTCTCAAAAATAGCATGGTTAAACTGTTCTTTTGGCAATAAAAAGGCTATTGCAAAATCCTCTATAGGTTTACCTTTACTTAATATGCCTAGTATAGATTTTCCATGTCGTACCTGAATCGGTCTTATTTGATGTTGTAGATTAAAGCGGTTTAGACTTTTTTCAATGCTCATAACATACTCTAGGGGGATGGGTTGATTTATTGATCCAAGATGGGTTTCAATCATTATGAATAGATCTTCTCTCTGTGACAGTTTTCGGTATATATCCAATCGGAAGGCTGTCATATTTTCATGATGATGATAAAGGGTATGGTACTTATCAAGTTTTTTGTCGTAAGTTACTTTTAATTCTTTCATAATACCTCCAAATACATGATTTCACTGTTCTTATTATAGCAAAGAAAGACATTTCTGGAAACAGTTGTTATATTGATGAAAGGCAGTACAGTGATTTACCAAAAGACCTTGACATAGTTTGCTAACTGTGATAATCTATACCATGGTATGCCGCACGGTCAGGTTATAAGTCTTTGGACGCCAAAACCGGCGAGTCTTAAAAAACGAGGAGGTGCCAGAATGTATGCAATTATAGCAACAGGTGGAAAACAATACAAAGTAGCTGAAGGTGATGTCGTAAGAGTTGAAAAGCTCGGATTAGCTGAAGGTGATGCTGTGGTTTTTGATCAAGTTATGTTGGTTTCAAATGAAGGGGATGTAACCCTTGGAAATCCTACTATAACAACTGCAAAAGTAACAGGAACTGTTACGGCTGAAGGTAAAAGCAAAAAGATCACTGTTTTCAAATATAAGCCTAAGAACAATGGTTATAAAAGAAAACAAGGTCATAGACAACCTTTCACTGCAGTTAAAATCGACACGATTACTTTATAAGTATGATCGCAATCATTCTTTATAAAAGAGAAGCCGGTAATGTTGGTTTTTGTGTAAGTGGTCATGCAGGTTATGAAACAAAAGGTAAAGACATTGTATGTGCAAGTGTATCAGTCCTTGCTATTAATACAGTCAATGCCATTAAGTCTTTTACAGACGATCGATTTTCTCTTCAATATGATGAAGATGGAAAAATTGATATGCTTATGAAGACAACTATGTCTCCCACGAGTCAAGTACTACTTGACACATTTGAATTGGGTATGACATCGATTTATGAAGAATATGGACATGATTATATAAATATTAAAATCGAGGAGGTGTAACCATGTTAAGAATGAACCTTCAATTATTTGCACATAAAAAGGGTGTTGGTTCTACCAAAAATGGTAGAGATTCCGAATCCAAAAGACTGGGTGCAAAAAGAGCGGACGGACAATTTGTGTTAGCAGGTAATATACTATTTAGACAACGTGGAACTAAGATTCATCCTGGTAACAATGTAGGAAGAGGCGGCGACGATACGCTTTTTGCATTGGTAGATGGTGTTGTTAAGTTTGAAAGAAAAGGCAGAGACAAAAAACAAGTATCTGTTTATCCAAAAGCTCAATAAGAATTATTTAAGTTTCAATGGTTTAGGCTATTGAAACTTTTTTATTTAATGGTGTGCGTTGCATATGTATCATTATGTTATAATAAAAAAGAACGGTTGATTTGTTGCTAAGCAAGGGAAAAAAGGTGCAAGTTATGATTTTTGTAGATCAAGTAAGACTAAAAGTAAAATCCGGACGAGGTGGAGACGGTTGTGTCAGCTTCAGACGTGAAAAATATGTACCAAACGGTGGACCGGATGGTGGTGATGGTGGACGCGGCGGGGATGTTGTTTTTGTCGTTGATCCTAATTTAAATACACTTTATCCCTTTAGACATGCTCGGGTTTTTAAAGCAGGAAGCGGTCAAATGGGTATGGGCAGTAATTGCCATGGCAAGGATGCGGATGATCTTATCATCAAAGTCCCCAAAGGAACCATTATTAAAGAAGCCAATACCGGAAAAGTTATAAAAGACCTTTCTGCTTCAGATGAAGTATATAAACTGCTAAATGGTGGTAAAGGTGGTAAAGGCAATCAACATTATGCGACACCTACCATGCAAATACCCAAATATGCACAGCCGGGTCAAGAAAATAAGGAAATAGAAATTATCCTTGAACTCAAATCCATAGCAGATGTTGGTTTGGTGGGCTATCCAAATGTAGGTAAATCCACATTATTATCTGTTGTGTCGAATGCAAAACCCAAAATAGCAAACTATCATTTTACTACATTAAACCCAAATTTAGGAGTCGTCGATATTAATGGAGATGGATTTGTTATTGCGGATATTCCTGGTCTCATTGAAGGTGCATCAGAGGGTATCGGCCTTGGTTATGAATTCTTGAAGCATGTTGAAAGAACGAAGGTTTTACTCCATGTGGTAGATGTTGCTTCGACTGAGGGTAGAGACCCTGTAGAAGACATACGCAAAATGCAATATGAATTAGAACAGTTTAATCCTGAATTGTTGAATAAACCACAGATTATTGCAGCCAACAAAATTGACGCCTTATTTGAAAATGAAGCTCTTGATCGACTAAGAGAGACCTTTGAAAAAGAAGGCATAAAAGTATTTCCAATCTCTGCTGTAGCAAGAAAAGGATTAAATGAGCTTCTGTATCATCTTGATGGCATATTAAAAGCGATGCCACAGGAGCACTTAATATATGAACAGGAGTTTTTTATTAAAAATATCGAAGATCCGAAAGAACCTATCATAGTTTCTAAAGACGCCGATGGTGTTTTTACAGTTGAAGGTAGTAGAGTGGAACGTATGCTTGGCTATACCAACCTTGAAGATGAAAAAGGATTTATTTTCTTTCAGAATTTTCTTGAAACAGAAGGCATTCTAAAAGAACTTGAATCTTTGGGTATAGAAGAAGGAGACACTGTAAAAATCTATTATCTACAATTTGACTATTATAAATAAGCTTGAAGGAGAAATATATGAATTCTAAACAAAGAGCATATTTGAAGAAATTGGCGAACCCTTTAGAACCGATTTTTCAAGTTGGAAAAGGCGGTGCTTCTCCGGAACTAACAGAGGGCATAAATGAGGCTCTTGAAAAACGAGAGCTCATTAAAGTCAATGTACTAAAAAATTGTATTTATGAAGTGAAAGATATTGCCGAAATGATTGGTGAAAGAACCCATGCCCAAGTGGTTCAAGTCATAGGACGCAAGTTTGTACTTTATAGACCTTCTAAAGATGAGCCTAAAATAATTTTACCTAAATAAAAGCAAATAATTATGAAGGAGACTGTTATGAACAACATTGCTATCATGGGGGGGACATTTAACCCCATACATATCGGTCATTTAATAGCAGCCCAATGTACGAACGATCATCATTTATTTGAAGAGATATGGTTTATGCCTTCAGGTAATCCACCTCATAAAGAAAACAAGATGATTATTGATGTGGCCCATCGTATGGAAATGTGTCGTTTAGCGATTAAAAACAACCCTACTTTTCGAATTTCGGATTATGAGATAAACAGAAATGGTAAGGTTTATTCAGTCGATACTTTTGCAATGCTTCAAAAAGAATTTCCCGACAACAGGTATTGGTTAATTATAGGTACAGACTCGCTTTTTAATCTTGAAAAATGGTATAATCATAAGAAGCTACTTAAAATCGGTGATTTTGTTATTGTCCATCGTAGTGGCTATGATGAGGAAGAGTCTTTGGAGCAACAAGCCAGACTGAGAGAATGTTATAACACCTCTTTTATGAATGTACATATGCCTCAAATAGAAGTGTCAAGCACATTAATTCGAAAACGCATCGCTGAGGGCAAGTCCATTAACCACTTCGTACCTGACGTTGTCAGTGATTATATTAATAAGCATAAACTATACACCTAGGTGATGATCATGAAATCCATTGAAGTTCTTATTACAGACCAAAAAATCACACGCAAACTTAAGAAAAAGCTTTCTCCTAAAAGGTATGAGCATACCCTTAATGTTACAAAAGTTGCTTATGAACTGGGAAGGGTACATCATTATAGTCCCAATAAAGCCGCACTTGCAGGACTATTACATGATTGTGCCAAGCACTATTCAAATGAGAAACTACTTGATCTTTGTGAAAGATATCATATATCAAAAAGCAAGGCTGAAGAAATGAATGGTGATTTGTTACATGCAAAGGTTGGTGCCTTTATTGCCAAAGAAAAATATCATATAGAAGATCCGGATATTCTTAATGCCATAACATACCATACAACAGGACGTCCTAGTATGAACTTGCTTGAAAAAATTGTTTACATAAGTGACTATATTGAACCGGGACGAAAACATGGCGGTCGACTTGATTTGATTCGTAGAATTGCTTATCAGGACTTGGACCAAGCTATGCTCTATATTCTAGAAGACTCACTGGAGTATTTATACCACAAAAAGGTAACTATAGATCCATTAACAAAAGAAACTTATAACTATTATAAGAAATTAAGAAGGGAATAACTATGTCAATTATTAAAGAAATGGTAAAAATTGCATACGATGCATTAGATGACAAGCAAGGTGAAGATATTCGTATCATTGATATTTCAGGCATCAGTGTTATGGCAGATTATTTCATCATAGCGCATGGTAACAACCCCAATCATGTAAGAACCTTAATGGATTTTACTGAAGAGAAATTAAACAAAGCCGGTTTCGATACCAAAAACATTGAAGGTAATCATAATGGGAGTTGGGTACTTCTTGATTTTAAAGATATTATTGTCCATATTTTTGATAAAGAAAACCGTTCCTTCTATGATTTAGAACGTATTTGGGCGGATGGGAAGATAATTGAGGATGTTAAATCGTTTTAGTGAAATAGTAGCAAGGTTTTAAGGCTCTTTGTCAAATCTTGGGGTAATCCCTATATTAATGGGTCAACCAAGTCTCTAAGTGAAAAAAGCTTAGGGACTTTTTTAAATGAAGTTAGATGTTTTTTTTACGCCTTAATACAAGCTGGGGATAGAATAAACGGGATTTTAATGGTGGGTCCCATGAAAACCCTTCCACAGTATGTATGACTACGGCCTCCGGTTGGTGCGTTCTGCACCAAAAGTCGACGGACAGCTTCCTGCTGTCTAGCAAATTTCATAAGAAAGTTTTTATTTTAGCATCATGTCTTGTAGCTTGACATGATGCATGAGGTTACTTTCTTATGAGCCTAGTCACACACACTGCTTCTAGGAACTTCACGGTCGATGTTGGCTTAATTGATATAAAGAAAAAAGCTAGGCAGCAAAACAATCCAAAACCTACAGGATTTAAGCAATATTCTACATCCATGTAGAACTGTGATGGATCAGCACTTTTTCTTTCCTCATTCGGTTCCGCATTTAGAAAAATAATTTCTTTCCATAAAAATGGCCTGAATCAGATTTTTATTCTGAGGCAGACCTATTTTTTGTATATATAATTATAGTGAAACAAGGTAGAAGCATTCAGTTTAGATGTATTGTCTAAACAAACTGATGACTTTACCTTCGATTAAGATGGAATCATCGTAGACACGTATGGGTTCTAGTTGATCGTTTTCCGGTTGCAGACGAATGTGATCGCTTTCGCGGTAATAGGTCTTGACGGTTACAGAATCTTCAAGTAGGGCAACGACGATGTCACCGTTTGTTGCTGTGGATTGCTTTTGAACGATAATTAAGTCGCCTTCAAATATGCCGACGTTGATCATGCTATCACCTTTGACACGAAGCATAAATAGCTCTTGATTGGGCGCATAATCAACCGGTAGGGGAAAGTATTCTTCAATATTTTCTACAGCCAGAAGAGGCTCTCCTGCGGCGACACGTCCCACTATGGGTACATTTAGTATTTCACGTCTTTGAACATTAAACTCATCATCTAGAATCTCAATAGCTCTTGGTTTAGTAGGATCTCTGCGAATGACGCCTTTTTTCTCTAAACGTTCCAAATGGCCATGTACCGTTGATGTGGATTTCAATCCAACAGCTTCACCGATTTCTCTGACAGACGGCGGATAGCCTTTACTTAATATCTCTTGTTTTAAAAAATCTAAAATCAATTGTTGTTTTTCTCCTAAATCATTTGACACGAAGCTCACCCCATTCATATATTTACCTTTTATAATCATATTAGAATGTATGTTCTAATGAAATAAGTATAGCATAGCTTTATAAAAACATCAAACATTTGTTCGCTTTTTATAAAAAGCATTGACACAGAACGCACGTTCGTATATAATTGAAATACAAACAAACGTTCGGGAGTGATGAGATGAAGTCGATAGCAAAATGTAGACAATACAGAAATTACCAAAACTATGAATTTATAAAAACAATTGCCGGTATTATAATTGCAGCGGTATTACTCTTATATCTTGTTCAAGTAAGCTTTGGATCAAATAGCGTACAAGGTGATATTTATGTAGAAGATAAGGCTTACATCGTCATCCAAATTGAAAAAGATGATAGTTTATGGTCGATTGCAAGTGCGTATATGAATCGTGATTATTATGATCATGAATCGTATATTAAAGAAGTTATAAATATGAATCATTTGAAGGATACTACCATCCAAGCAGGGGAACAGATACTGATTCCCATCATAAAAAGTCAAGAGCTGAGGGTTACTTTGTTAGAATAGTCCAGTTGTGACAATTAATTTACTTTTCTCATTTGTAAAATCTATTGTTAGCTTAAAGATAGTGTCAGATAAAGAAAGATAAAAGAAAAACACCAAGTTGTGATATTATAAGTTTTGTGAGAAACCAAAATATACAACGAAAGGTGTTTTTCTTACGCTATTAATTATTTTGTTAATAGCGTGATCTTTTATAATGAGTTAAGTATAAAACCCATTGACGTACGTAATGAAGTACGCTATACTATTTATAGGAGGTGAAGTACATGTTAACGTTAAGTGTCTCAAATCTTAGAAAAGATTTGTATAATATCATAAATCAAACGATTAAATTCGATGAACCCGTTCATGTAAATGCTAAAGAAGGAAATGCAGTTATTATAAGTGAAAATGATTATAATAGCCTCATTGAAACGCTTCATATTTCATCAATACCAGGCATGAAAGAAAGCTTGATTGAAATGAAAAATGCACCGGATGATGAATTTATTAATGCTGATGAGGTTGATTGGTAATGTATAAAGTTTTATTGTCTAAAAAAGCTTTAAAAGATATTAAAAATTTAAAGTCGGCAGGGCTGTCGGATAAAACACATTTGTTGATTGATTTACTTAAAATAAACCCATATACAACACCACCAAGTTATGAGAAATTAGTTGGTAATCTGGATGGTATGTATTCACGAAGAATAAATATTCAACATAGGTTGGTTTATACAGTGAACGAACAAGAGCAAATCGTTAAAGTCTTAAGAATGTGGACACATTATGAGTGAACTACCCCTTACCATAAAGGATTGTGGTCATTCACTCAAAAAATAAAAAGAATTACAGTTAACTAAACTGTGATTCTTTTTATTTTTTGCTTGTATAAGACACAAGTTTGGCACTTTTATGGTTTTTCTTATCTGCAAAAATTGATAGATTAACGTTGTTCAAATTAAAGCATTAACAAATATAACAGTGTTATATTTTCAGAGTAGAGTTAATTTGTATAACTAATTAATATAATCCATCATCAAAAACCAACGAGATTTAGACATAACCACCAAGACAAAAATAAGGAGCCAATCATGAACCAAAAAGTTACGAATAACCTATATTGTAGAAGACATTATTCAAGAGCAGACGTTGGAGGCTGATGATATTTCAGGAGTGACCCTAAGTAGTCAATTAATAAAAAAAGCAGTGGAAAATGCATTTGAATAGCAAACTTTACACCACTAGAAAATATGCTAATGATAGAGACGATATCATTATTTAAGAAAGAGTGTTATCAATGACAACAAGCAAAAAACAAAAAAAGAACATATGATTCAACAATATTTTGCCGAAATAGCTGGAAAAATGATACATAAAAATAGTATTCAAAGTGTCTCTGTTCGAAAAGTTGCAGATGAAGCTGGTTATTCACTTGGTACCATATACAATCATTATAAAAACGTAGATGCTTTATTATGGGTTACTCGAAGCCAGATGATTCAGGAAATTGGGGACTACATGTTAACCAATTGCCCAGAAGACATTCAGAACATTCAGGATGTAACAGCCGTTTTTAGTACATATATATAGTATTTTGTTAAGCATCCAACAATTTTTGAGTTTTTGTATTTTCACAAACTAGAAAAATGTGAAAAAGAACAATTATCGTTTCATGAAACCGAAGGATTTTCAAAATGTTTTGGACCACTTGTTGGCTATATTACATCAGAATGTGGTAAAAGCCCGGAACAGTCTATGAAACTTATAAAGTCAATTATATATATGGTTCATGGTTTATTAACTTTATCCGCCTCAGGTAATGACGATATATCTATTGATACCATCGAAGGGGAGTTAGACATTATTGTTAAAATGATGTTAGAGTAATTAAACAAGTTTAAAGCAAATAACAATAAGCTTAAATATAAAAAGTAAACGTCCTAACAGCCAAAAAAAATCCGGTATGAAGCAAGGCTAATATATACCTAATAAACTTACTTGGTATAAGATTTTAAGATTAGTACCGATAGTTAATTTCTTGTTATAATTTACAGAAATATATGGAGTGTGTTATACTTAAAGTAGATTTTGCTAAATGATTTTAGGGAAAGAGACCCTCAGTTGGCGCCGAAGAAGCAATATATTCCAAATCCTAGAATGTAGAATCTTTCAGGCAAAAGGATCCCTAAAGGATAGCTCTCTGGAAAGACCTTAAGTGGTCACCGAAGGGGCAATACTCTCAGGTAAACATACAGAGTTTTAAAGGTGCTTATTTATTGTGCTTTTAGGACTCTGTTTTTTAGTTCTTGAGAAAATTATGTAAGGAGGGACTTATGGGTAAGAGAACATGTTTATATGATATGCATATTCAGTATAATGCTAAGATAGTGGATTTTGCCGGCTTCGATATGCCAATCCAGTATGAAGGCATTATGGATGAACATGCAGCGACGAGAAATGCAATTGGCCTATTTGATGTAAGTCATATGGGTAAGTTTGAGCTTAAAGGAGAAGAGGCAAAAAGTTGCATTAATTACTTGGTTACAAATGATTTGACAGCTTTAGTAGATGGGCAAGCTATGTATGCACCAATGTGTTATGAAGATGGCGGAACTGTAGATGATATCCTCGTATATCAACATGCGCCTAACAATCTGCTTTTGGTTGTTAATGCTGGTAATAAGGATAAGGATTATAAATGGATTGAGGGTCATTTATTTCCGGGGGTTGACTTGAAGGATGTCACAAATGAATTGTGCCAATTAGCGGTTCAAGGACCAAAGTCAGTAGCGTTAATCCTATCACTAACCAATATTTCTTTAAGTACTTTGAAATATTATCACTTCGTAGATCAAGTTCTTATTGCTGATGTAACTATGCTAATCTCCAGAACCGGTTACACCGGTGAAGATGGTTTTGAACTGTATTTTGATAAAAAAGATGCGGAAAAAATATGGAATCTTTTATTAGAAGAAGGCTCGTCCTATGGTATTAAACCATGTGGCTTAGGTGCTAGAGATACTTTAAGGTTTGAAGCCGGTATGCCACTGTATGGAAATGAGTTATCAGAAAACATCAACCCACTAGAAGCCGGATTAGGCTATTTTGTTAAATTGGATGGCGAAGACTTCATTGGTAAATCAAGTTTAGTAGAGTATAAGGTTCAACCAAAACGAAAATTAGTTGGCTTTGAATTAATGGATAAAGGTATTGCAAGACATGGAGCCCAGGTTCTAAACACAGATGAAGAACGAATAGGTACTGTCACGACCGGCTATATCTCACCAACACTTGGCAAGTCCATTGGTTTGGCATTGATCCCTTATGCCTATGACAAAGACAGTATCTTTGTGCAAGTAAGAAAGAATCGTCTAGAAGCTAAAATCATAAATAAAAAATTTTTAAAACAGTAAGGAAGTAACTTATTAAGGTTCAAAAAACCATAACAAATTTGAGGAGGTTTTTTATGAAAATTGTAAAAGGTTTATATTATTCGAAGGACCATGAATGGATTAAGATTGAAGGGGATCGTGGTTATATTGGCATCACAGACTACGCTCAAGAAGCAATGGGGGACATTGTCTTCGTTGAGTTACCAGATGTAGATGAAAGCTTTGCGGCAGAAGATAACTTTGCAGTTGTTGAATCCGTTAAAGCAGCTGCCGACATCTACCTGCCAATTGGTGCAACCGTTGTTGAGGTCAATAACAAACTGGAAGATGAACCGGAACTATTGAATAAGGCACCCTTTGATGCCTATATTGCCATAATCGAAGATTTTGAAACGGACGAATTAGAAACACTGATGGATGCTGATGCATATGAAGCTTATTGCAACAGCTTAGAATAGGAGGACTTATGCATCCTTATTTGCCACATACCCAAGCGGATATTGACCATATGCTCCAGAAAATTGGCGTAAATTCCATAGAAGACCTTTTTACGGATATTGATGCTAAGGCTTTGCTTAAATCACCGATGCAATTACCTAAGGCGGAAAGTGAAGGGCAGGTCATTAAAAAGCTTACAAAATTGGGTGAACGTAATATTGATACCGCCAATTGGTTAAGTTTTGTCGGTGGTGGCATCTATGAACACTCGATTCCGACCATTGTACCCCATTTAATATCTAGATCGGAGTTCTATACCGCTTATACACCTTATCAGCCCGAAATATCACAAGGCACTTTGCAAGCCATTTTTGAATATCAGACCATGATTTGTGAACTTACAGGGCTTAAAGTCGCCAACGCCTCCCATTATGATGGTTCAACCGCTCTTGCAGAAGCTGCTTTTATGGCATGTGGGGCAACAAGACGTAAGACCATACTCATTCCGGATACCCTACCGCCGGAATCAAAAAATGTGCTAAGAACGTATTTGAAGTATAAGGATTTAGAGTTAATGGAAGTGCCCTCTAAAGATGGTCTTGTAAGTAGTCATACTCTAAATGATTATATCAACGAAGATATAGCGGCTTATATTGTCGCTACACCTAACTTTTATGGTAACTTAGAAGATCTGACCGGTGTGTCAGACAGTCTACATGCTAATAAGAGTCTATTGATTATTATGTCCAATCCTATGTCGCTAAGTCTATTCAAATCACCCGGTGAATGGGGTGCTGATATCGCCGTCGGTGACGGTCAAGTGTTTGGTAATCCTATGAATTTTGGAGGACCCACACTAGGCTATATGGCTTGTACAGAAAAACTAATGCGTAAGATGCCGGGACGTATTGTTGGTCAAACCCTTGATTTAGATGGGAAAAGAGGGTACGTACTAACTTTGCAAGCAAGAGAACAACACATACGTAGAGAAAAGGCCACAAGCAACATCACATCTAATGAAGCCTTAAATGTGCTTGCAGCCACCATTTATTTAAGTGCCATGGGACTTGCCGGTATTAAAGAAGTTGCAAGACGGTCCCACATTAACGCTTGCTATCTTAGAGATCACCTAAAGGGCATTAAAGGTATTAAAATCATGCATAATCAACATATTTTCAATGAATTTGTCATTCAAATACGTGACGGTGTGGATGTTATGAAATCTCTTGAATTGTTTCAGATTATACCGGGTATTCTTATTGATCAAGAAAAAAATCTTCTCTTAATAACGACCACAGAAGTGCATGAAAAAGATGATCTAGATACTTTGATAGTGGCGATGAAGGAGGTGCTTGCGTGATGCAAAAAAATATATATGAGATCAGCAAAGAAGGACGACGGGGGTATTATTTTGATACCTATGACCTTGAAGATTACAGCAAAAGCTTTGAGATTCCAAAAAAGTATAAGCGTGAACAAGCACCAAGGTTGCCTGAGCTTAGTGAAAACTATGTGGTCAGGCATTTTACCAATCTCTCCAATAGGAACTATGGTGTGGATACAGGTATGTACCCCCTAGGATCTTGTACTATGAAATACAACCCCAAAATCAATGAAGTGGTCGCTGCCATGCCGAATTTTTCCCATACTCATCCGAGTTGGCGTGAAAAACATGTTCAAGGGAATATGAGAATCATCTATGAACTCCAAGGTATGTTAAGTGAACTCACCGGTATGCCTGGTGTTTCCTTACAACCGGCTGCGGGATCACATGGTGAACTGACCGGACTTATGATTATGAAACAGTATCTTATTGACCAAGGAGATGTTCATAAGAAGAACATCATTATTCCGGACTCTGCCCACGGGACCAATCCAGCCAGTGTGACCATGGCGGGCTTTGTTGCTATGGAAGTGAAGTCCAATGCTGAAGGTACCATCGACATGGATGCCCTTGATCACCTTATTGATGAAAATACTGCCGGACTCATGTTAACCAACCCAAATACATTAGGGCTTTTTGAAAAAGACATTCTGGAAATAACGAAGCGTATTCATGATGTAGGAGGGCTTGTCTACTGTGACGGCGCGAATATGAACGCCAATATGGGCATCACGAGACCCCTTGAAATGGGCTTTGATATTGTGCATTTGAATCTACATAAAACATTATCAACACCTCATGGTGGTGGTGGCCCAGGTTCAGGCCCAGTTGGCGTGGTATCCAGCTTACAAGAGTATCTGCCCGGTCCGATTGTTATAGCATCTGATGAGGACTTCTATAGCTTTAAGATGCCAACTAAGAGTATTGGTCATGTTAAGAACTACTTTGGTAATTTTGGCGTCTACTTAAGAGCCTATGTGTATTTCCTTACTATGGGCGGAGAAGGTCTGAAGCTTGCCAGTCAGTTGGCGGTACTTAATGCCAATTACATGAAAGCATGTTTAAAAGATGCTTATAAGGTCCCTTATAAGTCTATATGCAAGCATGAATTTGTATTAGCCGGACTAAAAGAGCCAGGGGATGTATCCACTTTAGATGTTGCAAAACGCTTGATTGATTATAAGGTGCATCCACCAACCATTTATTTTCCTTTGATTGTTGAACAATGCCTTATGATTGAACCTACTGAATCCGAAAGTCTAGAAACCTTAGATGACTATATAAATATTCTACTTAAGATTGCAAAAGAAGCGAAAGAGCAACCGGAATTGTTATATAATGCACCAACAACTGCATCTGTCAGACGACTAGACGAGGTCAGTGTTGCTAGAAATCCGGTACTCAGCTATCGTTTCAATGGAGAAGAACAATGATAAAAGACATAATCATTATAGGTGGTGGGCCGGCTGGCTATGAAGCTGCACTCTATGGTGCGCGTTATGGCGGTAACATGACCTTGATTGAAGATCACAAAATTGGTGGTACCTGTCTTAACTATGGCTGTATACCCACCAAAACTTTAATTGAACGTGGTGCCTTATACAACAAAATGATCCATGCCAGTGACATGGGCATTCTTCATGACCATGTAGAAGTGGATTATGAAAGTATGCAAAAGCAAAAAACAAAAATCATAAGCGATTTGGCAAAGGGCATCATGGGTCAGTTAAAGAAAGAAAAAGTAAACTATATTGAAGGCTTTGCCACAATAGAAAATAGAAAGACGGTATCGGTCACCTTAAGTGATGGTTCTATCCGTCGGTTTGTTGGAGATGCCATTGTCCTTGCAACCGGTTCAAAATCTGTAATACCGAATATTAAAGGTATAGAAAATG
Source organism: Petrocella sp. (assembly GCF_059865615.1). Lineage (NCBI taxonomy): Bacteria > Bacillati > Bacillota > Clostridia > Lachnospirales > Vallitaleaceae > Petrocella > Petrocella sp. Next base: position 63,118 of record NZ_JCBCDA010000075.1, read on the forward strand.
AACGCATACGAACATCTAAGGATATTCTGGAGATGAAACGTTTGCCGGCATCTATCACCATCGTAGGTGGTGGGGTGATAGGTATGGAATTTGCATCCATGCTAAATCATATGGGTGTAAAAGTACGAGTCGTTGAATATGAGAAAAACATATTACCAACAGTAGACACTTCAGTATCCAAGCGCTTAAAAAGTCTATGTCAACAAGCCGGTATAGACATACATACCGGTTCAAAGGTGATCGGCTTTGAATCTCTTCCTAGTGATATGGATGATTTGGATGACACTGAGGTTAATAAGGCCATCCGGACCATCTTTCTAGAGAAAGAAAAAGAGGTTCATATTGATTCGGAGTATGTTTTGTTATCTGTTGGCCGTATGGGCGTTTGGGATCAGGAAACCATTGAAGAACTGGGTATAACACATAATAATAGATTCATACAAGTAGACGCCAACTATGAAACCAGTGTAGAAGGCATTTATGCAATTGGTGATGTTAACGGGCTTTCTTTACTGGCACATGCGGCATACAACCAAGGACGGCAATTAATGGGCTATCTTCTTAGAAATCAAAATATTCATAGCCCAAGCATTCCCGGCTGTATTTTTACAGATCCTGAGATTGGCAGTATTGGACTTAGTGAAGAAGAAGCAATGGAAAAAGGTGTGAAATACAAAAGTCAAAAAACCTTATATGGCACATCCGGTAAAGCCATGGCCATGAACGCAACTACAGGCTTTATCAAATCCCTTGTTAGTGAAGAGGGGAAATTGATCGGACTGCATATTCTGGGTGCCCACAGTACGGATTTGATCCATTATGGTATCATTGCAATGGAAGGTGGTCTTACAATTAGCCAATTACAAGATATGGTTTTTGCCCATCCTACATTAGGGGAACTCTTTAGTGATCATGTTCATAGTTACTATACTTTTTAGATGCTTTGTTTTATAATGTATTTAGGTTAAAGTGTTAAAATAAAAAAAACGACAACGACGACAAGTAGTTAACATAATATTGTTATGTAAAGTAGGTGATCTTATGAGCAAGTTAAAGCATTTTTATTACGATTCTTTTATGCTGCCTTTGGAAAAATTAAGGCTTCATGATAAGAGAAAACAATTACTCAAAGATGTATCTGGTGATGTCTTAGAAGTTGGGTATGGTACAGGCGTCAATCTGGCTTATTATCCGTACGAGCAGATGGACAGTTTGACGATGGTTGATCAAAAGATTCCGGATCATTTTTCAACCAAAAAAATACCCAAAAATATAATATTAAGTATCATGAAGGGGGATGTAACCCGTTTACCTTTTGAGGATGCATCTTTTGATAGCATTGTTGTGACCTTTATGTTCTGTTCAGTTCTCCAGCCTGAAAAAGGGGTCAGTGAGCTCTACCGGGTACTACGTCCGGAGGGTAGACTCTACTTTATGGAACATGTATTGCCCAGTGCCAGACCTTATAATCAACTTTTTCATAAGTTGACACCGGTTTGGAAGAGGGTAGCCAGTAATTGCCACCTAAATAGAGAAACGGTTATGACCATACAACACGGTGGTTTTAGATTAGTGGAGTATCATCGCTTCTTTAAAACAAGTTTTGCTTTTGGGATCGCTAAAAAAGGTGAATTATACGATATTCAGTAAGACTTCTTATCTTAACAGAAAAAATGAAAAACAGGGACTATGTTGACATAATAATGTTATGTTAATATAGTCCTTATTTATTACTTTGAGAGGTCTTACTTTTCTTGGCATGGCCTAATCAAGCATATTCATTTATATACAACAAGGATGTGTCTTGACATATAAAATTCTATAGGCCTATTGAATCAAAAAATTAGGTAAAACTTGACAAAAATATCAAAGTAATATATAAATAGTCATATGCAGATTCATGTATGAAATCATAAGAAATAGTTGTGTTTCTAATAAACATCTCTTCACCAACTATTTTAAAATGGATTTTGTGAGAATTATAGATATAATAAACGACTGAGGATGGGGAAATAGAATAATGCGGGGAAATGTATAGGTAATCATGACATTTCGCAATTTATTTCCAGGACAAAAAACTGAATATATTACAGACATTTATTAATACCTCTTTTGTTATGCTTATATATAACAAAGATAGGTTTTACTAAATGATGATTTAAAATGGTATATAAAACCAATTATAATAAGCTTTGAAATTCGTTTTAAAACTTGTTTCTCGGAAAATATTTGAGGTGGCATATGAATAAAAGCATCAGTGAACAGCAAAAAGTAATTTTAAAACTCGCTGCTAAAGGATTAATTAATGAAGCAATAGCATATGAATTAAATGTTAGTGAAAATACAATTAAGTATCACAAAAAAAGAATTTTTAAAATACTAAATGTATCGTCTATGGCTGAAGCGCTTAGTTTTGCTTATGAAAACAGTATCATTTAACCATTATTTAAAAAACTGAATTGTATTCAATTTATATAAACTGAAATTGACGAGTAAAGTAGTGTATTTAAGTTTCTAAATTTGGAGAAATAGGAG